>JASHUE010000811.1:0-3078 GCA_030040195.1 Streptosporangiaceae bacterium
GGTTCGCTGTCGGCCACCCGGCGCACTTCGACGTCATGTTCCGGCTGGATGCGCTGAACCCGGCGGACCGCGAGTTCGTCGCAGCCAGCGAGACGGCCTACGAACTCCTCACCGCGACCATCGAGCGCTGCCGGGCAGCCGGCCGCCTGCACGGGCACTCACCCGAGGTCGTGGCGGTCAGCGCGTGGTCGCTGGTGCACGGACTCTCTGCGCTGTGGATCAGCGGGCGCTTGTCAGAGCGCATCGCGGAGCAAGACCTGCAGCGGCTTGCCGCAGACGTGTCCGACCTGTTCGTCAGCGCCGTTCTCCCGCCACCGCACAGCCTCGCCGACGACGACGCTGGCACGTCGCCCTGATATTCCCCCGGTCCGGTGGAAAGGTCGGCTCGTCCAGTACGCCGGCGGATCCTGCGCCCTTACCCCGGCAAGCAGACTGCGGAGGTTCACGACTACCACGAAGTGCGCACCGGTGTCCTGGCTGCTACCAAGGCTGGCCTCCGGAGGCAGACCCGACCGCCGAGTTCCAAGCCGCAGAACAGTCGCTGACATTAGCTACCGACACCGCGCCGAACGCGCTCAGCGTGGAACGGTTCGTGGAACGTGTCCGGGCCGACCGCCGGTGCATCCTGGGCGTTCTGGGCGCTTGGCGAACAGTCTGGGCAGGTAGGTCGGCCTGCGTCGCCAGGCGGTCCTCTCTTAATCCGCGGGTTCGGGGTTCAAGTCCCTGGCGGCGCACCCGTACTGACCTGGCCTTTTTGTCTTTCCACTAGTATTGCTGCGACGTCGCTGGTTGCAGTTATAACTGCAACCAGACCGCGCCCCGTAGCGATCCGCCCAGCCTGCCTCGCCAGCTAACGGGATCAGTTGTCGGCCCGCCGACACGTCGGCCGGCACCTGGACTCGCTGCGCGACGCCTACCTGTGGTCGATTGTGAGTGGATCGCGTTGTCGGCAGGTCGGCCAAGGTTGACTTCCTAGTCGCGACTCCGGGCGGTTCGTTTTGAAAGCCGGGACGCGACAGTAGCTTGTGCTTCGCCGTCGAGGCCATGACCTTCGCCTGTAGACGCGGTCGGAACGACGGGTCGCTGGCGTGCCGGGGATGTGGCGGCAGGCGCATTCGCTGCTGTTGCCCGGGCATGGCGTGACATGACCGCGATCCAGAAGCTGGTCGGGCGGCCGAGGTAGTACGCGATTTGAGGCATAGTTCCTGTCCTTTGTGAGGCGTTTCGGGAGAGCAGGCGCCGGTGAGTCTGGTTGCGCTGCCCACCGGGCAGACGCCCGCAGCGCTGCGAACGTGAAGTACCGCGCGCCTACTTTTTGGCCGACTGCTGCCGGGTGCCCGAAGCCGGAGTGACTTGCGACTCGCGTCTCACGCACGGCGCTTGTGGCGCGTCTGCCTGTCGTGGGTTAGGGGCATGACCGGCGGAAGGAAACAGACGGTGACAGTGACAGCAGGCGGCGTCTCAGCCGCCGTGCACACGGTGCTCAAGACAGCCTTGGGCGGGCTGACGGTGGTCCGGGAAGGCGACTCGCTGACCGGGCTCTACTTCCCACGGCACTGGCCGCGGCCGGAGCCGACTGCATTCGGCGCTCTTAGCGATGACGGGTTCGATGAGGTGGCGCGCCAGCTTGGTGAATTCCTCGCCGGATACCGAAGCGGATTCGAGCTAGCTCTGAAGGTCAGGGGCGACGCGTTCGACCGGCGGGTCTGGGAGCTGGTGGCCGACGTGCGCTACGGACAAACGACCACCTACGGCGAGCTCGCACGCAGCCTGGGGGCCGGGGTCGATCCGCGGGACGTCGGCGCGGCCGTTGGCCGGAACCCGCTGTGCATCATCATTCCCTGCCACCGGGTGGTTGGCGCCACGGGCAAACTCACCGGCTACGCCGGCGGCCTGGACCGCAAGCGCGCCTTGCTCGAGATCGAGCACACGGGGGCGCTGAGGACGGGATTCGTCCGCGAGGCGCGGCTCTGGCAGTAGCAGCAAGCGAGATGGCGGCGGGAATCTCTCGCCGGCATCTCACGGGATGGCGCGTGCGGCCGTCTGCGCAGTACGTGCCCCGAAGGGCAAGTGCGCGACGAGAAAGGGATAAGCACATGTCGGTTGAAGAGAACAAGGCCGTTGTAGGCCGGTGGTTCACGGAGTTCTGGGGCAAGGACTTCAACCCGTCGGTTATCGACGAGCTCGCCGCCCCGAACATCAGGTTCGAATACTCGCTGCACGCGCCCCTGCGCGGCCGGGACGCGGTCCACGCGTTCGCTGAGAAGTTTCGCGCCGCGTTCCCGGACCTGAACTTCTGGGGCACCGCCGACCTGATCGGTGAGGGTGACTACGTGGTCGGTCAGTGGGAGGGCGGCGGCACCCACAGCGGTGACACGTTCGACGACATGCCCTACGGCCCGCTGCCGGCTACCACCGGCAAGACCATGCGGTTCACGGGAACTACCGTGCTCAAGGTTGAGAACGGCCTGATCACCGAGGAGATCGGTCTCGACGACGGGGTCACGGCGCTCCGCCAGCTCGGCCTCATCGCCAAGGCCTGACGCCCGATGTTGCTGTCAACGGCACGGTCATCACCACCCCGTTGGCCACTGGAGGCCACCCGCCGCCTCGCGGCGGGTGGCCTCGGCCGCCTGATCGCGGCCGGGCGGCACGGTAAGACAACGATCACCGTCTAGTCGGCGCTGAGACGTGATGCCGCAACCAGCCGCGCCACATTCCTCTCAGTCGAACGGCTGCCCGCCACCGGGACCGCTCAGCCGCTGCGCGAGAAGCCAGCGTCCGAGGATCACGATGGCCGCACGCACCTCGGTGGTCTCCGAGAGTCCGCCTCGACTATCTGGGCGTACACGGGATAGTGCCCGACCTCGCCAGCCGTGACACGACAACGCCGACCGCCGTGATGGCGACCGGGGTGTACCCGGGCAGCATCGGGGATCGCCAGCAGGCGGAACACCTCCATCAAGGATCTGGGCGCTTCACAAATGGCTACGGAGAAGATTGAGGCAACTCACGTTTCTCGGCTCGAAGGCGTCTTCCAGCACGTGACTGATGAGCGAGTCCTGGTCGCCGCTTCTT
>JASHUE010000812.1:0-4725 GCA_030040195.1 Streptosporangiaceae bacterium
CAGACCGGCCTGCGCCCCGTTCTTCGCGCTCGCGGCGGAGGTAGAAGAGTGAGTAGTCGACTCCTACGGCCATGCCGAGAATCAGCACAATCTCGGATGTGCCCGACCTGATCGGCAACCACAGGCTTGGAATCGCCAGCAGGGAGATCGTCGCCGCGACGGCGCTGGCAGCGAGAACCACGGGAATGCCCGCCGCGATGAGTGCGCCGAATACAACGAGAAGCAAGATCAGCGTGATGGGGATGGCGCTGAACTCCGCGCGATGGAAGTCGGATTCGAGCAGCGAGTTGCCTGCCGCGCTCGTGCTAGCCGAGCCGGCCTCGGCCACGATCAGGTCCGGGTAGGCAGCCTGCACCGTGGCAACCGCAGCCTGATCCGCCGCCACGGTCGAATTGACGTCGGCATGAGGCCCGGCGACGTCGAAGGTCACAAGCGCGCTGTGACCGCTCGCTGAGATGAGGCTGGCGGCACCGCCGCGGCCGGAGTGAGGGGAGCGACCTGTGCTTCCGCCGAATGAGCCTGGGGACGCCAATGGGCCCCCGGCAAGGCTTGGCGCGCTGATGTTTGTGGCCGCGAGCGGGAGCCGGCGAAGCGCGGCGGCCACCGCCGCGACCGCCTCACGCATCTGCGGGTCATTGGCAAACGTCAGGCCGGCAGCTCCCGCGCCCCGCGGCTGGATGAGGACGCTCTCGGTCGCAGGTGAGACCACGTTCAACTGGTGCAGCATCCGTTCGCCCTGCCCGGCCTGGCCAGGGTCGTACTGCGGCAGGTTCTGCGTCCCCAGCAACTGCCCGGCCAGGAAGGCCGCGGCAACCAGGCCGAACCAGCCGAACACCGCGGTCTTGGCGTGCTGCGCACTCCAGCACGCGATCCGCTCCACGATGGGCCTGCCGGTACTGCCGGAACCAGCTTCCGGTCGTTGCGAAGCCGTGGCGAACCCTGCGTCGGGGCGGAGGGGCATCGGGCCCTCAGATCCTCGGGGGAGAATGGATCGTCGCCCGACCGGATCGGGCTTACCTGGCTCAGCGAACGAGACGGCCGCCCGGTTCCCGTGCGACCGGCGAGCGCGAAGTTATCCGGCTCGTTCACGGATCGTCTCACGAAATATACGGGCGCGCTGCGGGCTCGTTGTGACCGGATTAGCTACTCGCGCACGTGCCACGCAGGCCGCATGGCCACGGCCCGCTCGCGCCACGTCCGCGGCTATGGCCGCCGGGTCCTCCCGTCGGCTTGTGTCGCGACGGGGCCTGCTGGCGGCGCGGATGTGAAGCCGTTCTCGTACGCCAGGATTGCGGCCTGCAGACGGTCTCGGACCCCGAGCTTGGTTAGCAGCCGCGAGACATGTGTCTTCGCCGTGGCGTCACCCACGGTCAGCGATGCGGCGATTTCCGCGTTGGACATTCCGCGCGCCAGCAGGGCAAGGACGTCGCGCTCGCGGCTGGTGAGCGACGCGAGAGCCGCAGACCTGGCCGGGTCCGGCCGGATGCCGCTGCGGGTCTGGTCAGCGCTGATCATGGTGAAGCGGGCTATCACCCTGGCGGTGATAGCCGGGTCGAGCACGGCGTCGCCGGCCGCAAGCCGCCCAACCGCGGCGATCAGCTCCTCGGGTGCGGCGTTCTTCAGCAGGAACCCGGCCGCGCCGGCCTCGAGCGCGCCGAAGAGGTAGTCGTCGAGGTCGAAGGTGGTGAGCACCAGGACTCGTGTCAACGGGTGCTCCCGAGAGATCTGGGCAGTGGCACTGAGCCCGTCGCTACCCGGCATGCGCACGTCCATGATCACGACGTCAGGCCGCTTCGTGCCAACGAGCGCCACGGCGTCGTCCCCGGTCGCCGCTTCGCCCGCGACCACGAAGCCGGCGGCCTCGAGGATGGTGCGGAAGGCGGCTCGCATGAGTGCCTGGTCGTCGGCGATCACAACGCGGACGGGCATCTGGTTACCTGCTGCCGGCGTCGCCGAGCGTGGCGCGGACAGTGAACCCGCCGTCATCGGACAGTCCGGCCGTCAAGGTGCCGCCGAACAGCGCGACGCGTTCGCGCATTCCGACGAGGCCGCGTCCCGATCCTGAGGTGCCGCCAAGCGCCGGGCCCGGGTCGTGCACTGTGATACGGACGACATGGCCGTCGCCCGGATCGCCGGTTTCGCTGATAGCCAGCTCCGCGGAGGCGGTGGTGGCGGCGGAATGTGTAGTGATGTTGGTGAGAGCCTGCTCGATGAGCCGGTAGCAGCAGAATTCGAGAAGCGGGCTGAGGGCAGCCGTGTCACCGCTGGCCCGCAGGTCGACGGCGAGGCCGACCTGGCGGAAGCTGCCGACCAGCTGGTCAAGCCGGCCAAGGCCGGGCGGCGGCTCCAGTTTGCCCTGGCCCGGCGCGTGCGGCACGCCGGGCTGACGCACGTCGAGGACGTCAAGCAGGCGGCGCATCTCGCCGACCGCCGACCGGCTCGACTCCTCGATGGCCAGCAGCGCCTGGCGGGTGGAGTGCGGGGCGTGATCGAGGGCGGTGCGCGCCGCGCCGGCCTGTACGCCAATCAGGCTGACGTGGTGGGCGACCACGTCGTGGAGTTCGCGGGCGATATGACGGCGCTCGTCCAGGACGGCCTGCCGGGCGCGCTCATCGCGGTCTCGCTGGGCCTCGGCGAGCTGGCGTTCGACCTGCCCGAGGTACAGGCGCCGCGACCTGGCTGCCCGGCCCGCCATCCAGGGGAGCGCAATGACCACAATTGCGGCCAGCGCGGCCGTCAGCAAGGATCCGTGTCGGGAGAGCGCGCCGAACACCAAGACGAGGGCGACGGAGGGTGCAGCTACCGCTCCGGCGCGCCGGTCCGACCAGGATCCGACCGCATAGGCGGCTATCGCCAGCGGCACGCCCGTGTGCTGGGTCCAAAGGCCGGGCGGAGCTACTCCACCGGCGATGACGATGACGCAGATGACCAGGGCAAGGACCAGGATCGGTCGACTACGGCGCGCCCAGAACAGGCCGGCGCCGCAGCCGGACAGCAGAACGGCTGCGGGACTGAGCGGGGGGACATGCAGATGGGCGCCGGCCGTGACGGCCGCCTGGGTGCCTACATCAGCGGCGAACAGAGTACCGACCAGCGCCGCGTCGAGGGCGGTGGCGCTAGCGAGACGCTGGTGCCAGCCGCTGCTAACGGCCATCCCGGTAGCATAGGGCGATTTCAACGCCGGCCGGGCTTAGGTCGGTGACGGGTAGCGTCCAGGATTTGGGTTGCGCCTCGGCGCAGCGCAGCGCGAGTGCGGCGCAGCCCCGCAATCAGATGGCTCAGCGCCAGGGCCCGGTGGCGCAGGCCGTGAAACGGGTACGAGAGCTGGGCGAAGAAGCCGTCAGGCACCGGCGTAGCCGTGCCGTAGACCTCCGGCCTCCGGCCGCCGCCGGGCATGAAATACGTGCCGAACAGCAGATCCCAGATGGGCAGGAACGCTGAGTAGTTGGTGTTGAGGGCGTCAGCCTCGCTGGAGTGATGCCAGTGGTGGAACTCCGGCGTGGCCACGATCCGCTGCAGTGGACGCCACCGCCACCGCACGTTCGCATGCAGGAACAAGCCGGTCACTATCTGGATGACGGCGAGGACGCCGGTGAGCTGAGCGCCGAAGCCGGCGGCCAGCAAGAAGACCATCGGCGGGGCCACCACAGTGCCGTCAAACGGATGGACGCGCACGCCGCTGATCCAGTCCATCCGCTCAGAGGAGTGGTGGACCGAATGGAAGCGCCACAGGAAGCCGACCTCGTGGCTCCACCGGTGCCCCCAGTAGGCCAGCGCGTCGAACAGCACAACCGCCACCATTGCGCGCACCCAGAACGGCATGCTGGTGACCAGCGGTCGCAGCAGCAGCGCTGGCAGCCAGGCAAGGCTGCAAAGAGCAATCACGGCGCCGACGGCTACCCCGGTCAGCTTCAGCACGGGCTGCGCGATCCCCCACGCCAGGTCAGTGCCCAGCCCCGGACGGAAGAACCGCTGACGATGACGCGGGAAAAGCCTCTCGCACGGCACCACCACCACAAGCAAGAGCACCACAGGGGCCAGCGCCGCCGGGTATGCGACGACCACGCCTGCTAGGAACGCGATCACCGCCGCTGACATCCACAGCCGCCGCAGCCGCGAGGCCGCCGCCACGGAAGCGCCTACCTGACCTGAGGGCTGCGAATCGGTCTGCATGCCCGCGACGGTACCGACGCCGAGGTCCGGCGTCGTCAGCCAGACAGCGGACATCCGCCGTCATCACATTGGCGGATACTGACTGGCTGCGCCACTCTTGCCCGACCAGCACGGCGCGGCTAGGCCGCCCGCACCCGTGCCCGCATGCCTATCACTGCTGGTCGCCGCCCACTTGCAGGGCTACCACTGGGTCCCGTTCCACTGCAGGATAAAGCCGTCGCCGCCGTCGGTTACCCCGACCGCCCAGGCGTCACCAGAGGAGTACGCGGCTACTGCGACCAGGATCGCTCCGGTCGAGTCGGCGATCGAGATCTCCGGCACCGGCACCCCCTGCCACCTCTGGCTCGTCCAGTGGAGGATCACGCCGCGCCCCGCGGGCGCCTGCCCGACCGCCCAGGCCGTGCCGTCCGGCGAGACCGCTACCGAGTTCAGCCACACTTCGCTGGCCGAATCAGGGGTCCGCACGCGCCGCCAGGACGACCTGGTGTAGCGCATGATGAGCGGCCCGCCGCCAACGCGGCCGACCGCCCAGGCGCTGTCTGCCGACCCTGC
>JASHUE010000813.1:0-4388 GCA_030040195.1 Streptosporangiaceae bacterium
ACCGGACGCGGCACCACCGGGACGGCCAGCCGCGGCCGCGGGGGCCCCGCTACCCGCCGGCACCAGCTGCCTGCCAGTCCGATCGGCCGACCGCGCGGCGGGCAGCATCAGCATCCGCGTGGCCGAGGCGGCCAGGCCGAAGAACGCTACCGTGACCGCGATGATGAGGAATGCGGCGGCCGCGTAGCTACCCGAGCTAAGCCCGCCGGCAACGATCTCGAACTCGCTTCTGAACAGTCCGAAGGGCGGCATCGCGCCGAGCGCGAAGATGGCGAGCAGGAACAGCGGCCCGCTCCACGGCAGGAGATCCAGGCCACCGCGGATGGCGTCGATCCGCTTTGTTCTGAATTTGCGCACGAATACGCCCGCGCCCATGAACGCATTCGCCTTCGCCGCGGCGTGCCCGAGCACATGCAACAGCACCCCGGCCAGGGCCGCGGGGGCGCCAAAGCTGACCCCGATGGCCAGGATGCCCATGTGCTCGACGCTCGAGTAGGCGAGCAGCCTCTTGATGTCGCGCTGGCCGAATAGGTAAAGCGCCGCCAGCAGCAAGGAGGCGATGCCGAACGCGAGCAGCACGCCGCGCGGGAAGGCCGGGCCGAGCGCGGCCACCGCCACCTGGTAGAAGCGCAGGATCGCGTAAAAGCTCACCGCCAGCAGCGACCCGGACAGCAGCGCCGACACCGGCGTCGGGGCCTCGGAGTGGGCGTCTGGCAACCAGGTGTGCACCGGCACCAGGCCCATCTTCGTTCCGTAGCCGAGAACGGCCAGCACGAACGCCAGCTGCACCGCTGCATGCGGCAAATGCCTGGCGGCGGTCAGGAGCTGCGTGAAGCCCAGGTCGTAGGACTGGCCGAGAACATGCGCGCCCGCGTAATAGGCGAAGATCGTCGCCAGCAGCGCCAGGCCTAGCCCTGCCGAACCGAGCAGCACGTACTTCCAGGCCGCCTCCGCTGCCCCGTCGGTGTCCTCGATCGCGACCAGCAATGCCGAGATCACCGTGGTGACCTCGATCGCGACCCACAGCAGCGCGAGGTTGCTCATCATCGGCGCCACCAGCATGGCCCAGGCGAACAGGTTCAGGCCGACCCAGAACTGACGCGCACGACGCCCGCGGCTGTCGTGTCCGGCGCCCAGGTAGCCGATCGAGTAGATCGCGACGATTGCGTACAGGAACCCGGTGGCCAGCAGGAAGACCGCGCTGACCGCGTCGACTCGCAGCACTCTGAGATATCCGGGGTTGCCGTGGGCCGCCGTCGGCACCAGCGCGATCACCAGCCCGAAGCAGACGACGCCGCAGGCTGCGGTCAGCGCCCCTGTTGCCCGGAGCGGGGCGCGCAGGCACACCAGCGCGGCCGCCAACGGTAGCGCCAGCAACAACACCATGACTGCGTGCACCGGCTACCCCCGCAGGCCGGTGAGGTCGGCGGTGGACATGGACTCGGCGCGCCCGTGATGCACCCGGATCAGCAGGCCGAAGACGACGACCGCGACCAGCAGGTCGAACAGGAATGCCACCTCCAGGATCAGCGGAAGCCCGGCCGCCACCACGAGCGCGGTGAGCGAGACGCCGTTTTCCAGCGACAGGAATCCGATGGCCTGGGACACCACGTCCCGGCGGACGATCATGAGCACGAACGCGACGAGGATGACGGCCACGGAGACCGAGAGCGCCGTCGTCGGCAGAACCGGGCTCCGGATGCCGAGCGCCGCGACGGTGAAGAAGCCGAACGCCGCCACCGCGATCGCGACCAGCACTGCGCTCGCCACGCTGAGGGCATGACTGCCCGCGATGTCGCTCCAGCGCGGGTCGCCGCCGATCGCGCCGATGCCGCGCAGCAGCCTGCGCAGCACGACCGGCACGATCACGGCCTTGAGCGCGAACGACAGTGCCGCCAGCGCATACAGGTCCGGCAGGTTGCGGGTCGCGGCGACGACTACGGCCAGGACCGAGATCAGCGCCGACTGAGCCGCGTACAGGCGGACCTGGTCGCGCAGCAGTGCCTGCCTGAACATGCCGAACTCGACCAGCAGCACGCCGACCGCGATGACGTCTGCGCCGCCGGACAGCGCGCTCGGCGCGGCCACGGTGGCCGCGGTGAGTCCCGACATCACCCGCCCCCAAGGTAGAGCGTGAACACGCCGAGCACCGCGAGCAGGAACGCGCCCGCGGCGAACTCGGTGATCTTGAATAGCCGCAGTTTGGCGAACGAGTTGTCGATCACCGCGATCACGACGCCGAGCAGCGCGGCCTTGCCGACTAGCGCCGCGATCGCCAGCAGCACGGGGACCAGGCCCGGAGTCGAGGCCAGGCCCCACGGCGCGACGAACACGTTGAGCAAGATCGTGAAGAGGATCAGCTGCTTCATGGCTGAGCCCCACTTCAGCAGGGCCAAGTACGGGCCAGAGTGCTCGAACGGGCGGGCCTCCTCGATCATCCCGAACTCGTTGGTGCCGGTGTGGGTCTCGACCGGGATCCGCGCGGTCTCGTACAGGATCACCATGAACAGCGCCGCCGCGGCGAGCAGGTGAGCGGGCCTGATGATCTGCCCGGCGGACGAGCGCACCGTGGCGGCCAAGGCGTAAGGCAGATCGGTTCCCGTGACCAGCGCGACCGTGAACACGACGAACAGCACGACTGGCTCGGTGATCGCACCGAATGTCTTGGCCCGGCTCGCGCCTAGCTGGGCATAGGGGCTGCCGGTCTCCAGGGCCGCTACGGCGACCAGGAAGCTGGCCAGCGACAGGATGAAGCCTCCGCCCAGGATGTCCCCCATGTAGCCGAGCGGCAGGCCGAACGTGGTGAGCACCGGAATCAGCAGCGGCACTGTCAGGTAGCAGGTCATCGCCGCCAGCGGTGCGGCCAGGAACACCCAGCTGGATCCCTCGGGCGCGAGGGCTTCCTTGCGGAACAGCTTGGCCAGGTCGTAGTACGGCTGCAGCACGCGCGGCCCGGCCCTGCCCTGCAGCCGTGCCTCGACCCGGCTGATCACGCCGGAGACGCCGGGGGCAGCCGCGGCAATCGTCACGACCTGGAGCAGCTGTACGACGGGTATGGGCAGCGGCGGGCTCACCGTGATGCTCGTCTCGGGCGGGCCTGCGCGCTGCCGGCCGGGCCGCCCGCCGTATCGTTGCCGGGCGGCTCGTTACATTCGCCGATCACTGATGGTTCCTCTCACGTCTCGGGGTTGCCCGCATTCCGTGGTAGAGGCCATCAGCGAAACTGTTCCGCGGTTCGTGGCGAGCCTCATCGCCAGTCGCTCCTTTGTATCCTACGTACCGCGGCAACTGCAATCCACATAAGTCACTTCTGTCACGAAGCTTCACTGCTGCCACGGATGCAGCCCTCGGCCGCTGTGGTGGCGGACTCGTCCGAAAGCTGGCTGAGCGCCGCTTGGAGCGCGCGGTCACGCTCGCCGAGGTCCGCTAGCTGGCGATCACGCTCCTGGCCGGCTTCGGCGCGGATGACGCTGGCGCGGTCCAGGGCCGCGGTCAGCCGCTGCGCCGAGCCGGCGTAGCGGCGGCGCACGTCGGCGATGACCTGCCGGGTCGCCTCGGCCAGCCGGTACTGCAGGTCGCCCCGCGCGCGGCCGATCTGGCCGCTGACCAGCAGGTCGACCTGATCGAGTAGCGCCTTGCGGGCCAGCCGCCGACCGTACTCACCAGGCAGCCGGCGCCGGATCGCACCGGCCAGCAACTCGGTTTGGTCGACGTGCTCGTCCAGGGTGTAAAAGAAACTGCGACTGTCCGGCAGTTGCTCGTCGAGCGCGGGCAGCGTGAGCTCGAGTCCGAGCAGACCGGAGGCCGCGGCACGGACCGCCGCCAGCTCCGCCTCCAGATCCGAAAGCAGCCTTTCTCCTAGCGCGTGTAGCCCGGCCTCCAGTCGGCTGGTCTGCTCCCGGCGCCAGTCCTCGGCGGCCGCGGCGATCATGCGGGTCAGCTGCGCCCGGCCGGTGCGCTCAAGGTCACCCGGTGCGACTGCCGCCAGGTCCCCGTCCAGCAGTGCCGCCATGTTCGCAGCGATGTCTGCGGACAGCTGCGGCTGCACCTGCGCGGCAGCGACGTTGAGGGCCTCGAGCATCCGCCGGGACTGAGCGGTCGCGCGGTCCTCGGCGTCGACGCGGCCGGTGGTCATGGCCGCGAGCCGGGTGCGGAAGGCCGCGATCTGTCCCTCGGCTTCCTCACCCGGCAGCCGCGCGGCGCGCCGGGCCAGGGTGACCTCGTCCAGCAGCAGCTGGCCGATCCTGCGGCCATGGCGGGTCACGGACCGCTCCAGCCCGGCCATCCGGCCGGTGTCAAGGTAACCCGTGAAGTCTTCGGCGAAGGCGGTGAAGCCGGGGTCACCGGCCGGGGTCAGCGCGGCCCGCGCGGACAGCGGGTACACCGGC
>JASHUE010000814.1:0-2828 GCA_030040195.1 Streptosporangiaceae bacterium
CAACCGCACGGTGAGGTCGGCGATCTGCCACGCGGTGCGGGCGGCCGCCTGGACGGCCCCGGATCCCCGCTGGCGCAGCTGCGGCGCCACCACCTGTTCGACCAGGTTGGCTTCCCGGTCGGCCGCGGCCTTGACCGCCCGCAGGTGCCGGGCCTGCACGCCGTACTGGCGAAGCGCGGCGACGGCCCGGGCCACCGCGAGCGCGTCCGGACCGTACTGCCGGCCCACCCGGCGGATCAGGCCGTAGTCTTCGAGTTCGGTCAGCTCCGCGTCGCCGATTCCGGCGGCCTCGAGCAGCTGGCGCCGGGACATGTCAGCAGGCGCCCGGGTGGCTTGTTCCCGATTCTCGCCGGCCAGGGCTCGCGCCGGGCCTCTGAGACCGCCGCCGAGGCCCTCCGGACGCGCGGGGACGCCGTCGGCGAGCCGTTCCCTGATGACCCGCAGCGGCAGGTACTGGTCACGCTGCGCGGCAAGGATGAAGCGGAGCCGGTCCAGGTCGGCCGCGCAGAAACGCCGGTAGCCGGAGGGCGAGCGCGCCGGCGTGATCAGGCCCTCGGTCTCGAGGAACCTGATCTTGGAGACGCTGATGTCGGGGAAGTCCGGGCGAAGCTCGGCGAGCACCTCGCTGATGCCAAGGTAGCCGCGGGCAGGCTGACCGCTCATCCCCCGACCTGCGAGCCTCCGCCGAACTCGGGCCGTGTGCCCGGACCCAGCAGGAAGACCAGCCGGAACTTGCCCACCTGCACCTCATCGCCCTCGTTCAGCTGGGCCTCTTCGATCCGCTCGCGGTTCACGTAGGTGCCGTTCAGGCTGCCCACGTCGCGCACGGTGAACCGGCCGCCCAGCCGGTAGAACTCCGCGTGCCGGCGGGAGACGGTCACGTCGTCAAGGAAGATGTCGCTGTCGGGATGGCGGCCGACCAGCGTCAGGTCGCTGTCAAGCAGGAACTGACTCCCCGCATTCGGGCCGCGACGCACAGCCAGCAGCGCCGTGCCGGGCGGCAGGGCCGCGACCGCCGCGGAATCGGCGCCTGCCTCGTCGCCGACATCGTCGAACTCACCGCCGCCGAGCGAAATCGTCGAAGTTGTGTCGGCCACCCTGTCGCCGGGCCGTCGCACCAGCGGCGTGCCGCATTGGGAGCAAAACCGCGCGCCCTCCGGGTTCGCCCCGCCACACCCGGTGCAATAGACGCTGGGCATCAGATCGCCAAGCCTCCCATTGGTCGGATAAGCAACGGGCGCAGGCGCCAGGTCCGTGGCGGCCGGCTGCCGCGCGAACTCCGCTGGCGTCTGCAACGGTACCTGCGCCGACCCGGACTGGTCCATGCGCCACGCGCGCCTGCCAGCCCCCGACCTGCGCAAGCCCAGCACCGCCAGTGACCTCGAGCCCCATGCGTTGCCTCCCGTGGCGTCCGGCCGCTTGGCCCCCCGCTGGGCCTCATCGCGACGCCTTCGCCACATTCTGGCCGCACCTCCGACATGCCGTCATCACTTCAGCGATCCGGCGATTGTCTCATGACCGGGCGCATCCCGGCGGCCAGTCGGCGGCGCCGCGGATTGCCGCCCAGCCTACCGGCCTGCGCGCTCTACCACGGCCGCCCACTCATCGAGCAGGGCCTGAGCGGTATCGGCGTCGGTACCCTCGGCCCACAGGTGAGTGACGGCCTCGGAGGGATCGGGCAGCACCATGACCCAGCCCCGTTCTGGCTCGATGACCCGCACGCCGTCGGTGGTGTCCATCTCACGGTCACCGGCCGCCTCGACCACCGTGCGCATGACCATGCCCTTGGCCGCCCAGGGCGTGGGCAGCGATCGCTTAAGCAGGTTCGCCTCCGGGATCCTGGCCTTGATCTGGCTCAGCGTCAGCCGGGTTCTGGCCACCAGCCCGAGCAGCTGGGCGAAGGCCGCGATGCCATCGATCGACCGGGAGAAGCCGGGGACCACGAACCCGCCCCTGCCGTCGGCCGCGAAGATCACGTCCTTGCCCGCGGCCGCCTCATACAGCCCGTGCAGCGACGTCGGGGTCCAGTCCACCTCGACCCCGTGGTAGCGGGAGACCTCTTCGGCCACCCTCGTGGTCGTCACCGGCAGCGCGACCCGGCCGTGGCGGCGCTCGGCCGCGATCAGGTCAAGCACCACCAACAGCGCCCGGTCGTCGGTGACCATCGAGCCCTTGTCATCGACCAGCGCGATTCGTTCGCCGACGGGATCGAACCTGACCCCGAAGGCCGCCCCGAACGACGACACGAGCTCGCCCAGGCGGTGCATGTCGGCCCGGATCGCGGCGAACGACTGCGTCGGCGAGGCCTCGTCCAGCCTGTTGTTCACGGTGAGCACGTCCACGCCGATCTTCCCGAGCAGGCCGGGCAGCACGAGTGAGGTCGTGCCGCCGGCGCAGTCGGCCACGACGCGCAGCCCGGCCCCGAGTACCCCGGTCATGTCGATGGAGCGCAGCAGTTCGTAGGTGTAGGCCTCGACGACGCGCGACGGGTAGGTCAGCTCGGCGATCTCGCCGGGGAACGCGCGCCTGAACTCCTGCCGGGAGAACACCCGCTCGAGCTTGCGCTGGGCCGACTGGGACAGGTCGGCACCGTCGGCGTCCATGAACACGATGTCGATGGACTGCGGGTCGCCCGGCGTGGTCTGCAGCGCGATCCCGCCGCTGCAGTCGCTGCGCGCGGTCTTGAACCTGGCCAGCGGCGTCGGCTGCGCCTCGAGGTCGATGACGTTGATCGCGCTGGCGTTGAGCGCCCCGTGCACCGCCCGCTTCAGGGCGCGGGCCGCGCGGGATGCGTCCCTGGACGTCGTGACCACGGCGCCCTTCTTCAG
>JASHUE010000815.1:0-2779 GCA_030040195.1 Streptosporangiaceae bacterium
CTGCCAGCAGCGGCGGGGAATTCCAGGCCGGTTCCTGGCCGCTCATCCAGATGTTCAGCGCTGGCGTCGGCGGCCGGACCCGGCCGAGCGCGTACAGGCCGATGCCGACGGCGGCGGCGCCGACGGCCAGCCCGAAGCAGATCCAGAGGGTGGTGCCCGTCTGCGGTGTGGTCGCTCCGGTCAGGCTGGTGGCGAAATACAGCAGGATGGGGGTGACCATGAACGCGGCCACGGCTCGCAGCAGCTCGAGGATGGCGAACACGCGCTGGATCGAGGCCGAGCGAAGCGAGAACCCCGCCAGGAACAGGGCCGGGGTGACCGAGGCGCCGATGCCGACGCCGATCAGGCCGGATCCGGTCAGGGCCAGGGTCGTGGTGGGCGGGATCGTGATCGTCAGCACCGCGATCCCGGCGGCCAGGAACAACAGGCCGGTCAGCGCGAAGTAATGGATCAGCCGCCGAGAGAAGACAGCCCCGAACACGAACGCGATGGCCACCGCCGCAATCAGTTCGGGAACGAAGAGCAAGCCAAGATGCAGGGGGGTGTAGTGCGAGGTCAGGATCGTGGCAGTCAAAAGGATCGCCGAAGTCGACGCGGCCGCCGCGCACATCGCGACGACAATGCCGCTGACCGGGATCGTGCTGGCCAGGGCGCGCACCGTCAGCAGCGGTCGCGGGGCCCGGTACTGGTAAACCCACAGGATGATGATCAGGCAGAGGCCCGCCAGCAGCGGCACGATGGCGACGGGGTCAAGGAAGTGGTGCGTGAGCAGCTCGGATGTGCCCCAGAAGGCCGCGATCGAGCCGACGGCGGCGAGCGCGATGGCCGGGACATCTCTCGGGGCGCTGCGGTCAGCGGGCGGGGCATCCTGGAACGTCAGCAGCGACAGCAGCAGTCCGACGGCGGCTATGCCCGCGACGATCCAGAACAGCGGCCGCCAGGCATGGAACGAGGCCTGGGCACCGCCAACCAGGGGTCCGGCGGCGACGGCGCCGAAGATGCACAAGTCGAAGATCACGGCCGTCCAGCGCAGCTTGGCCGCAGGGAAGCCGAGGAACAGCGGCGGCGCGGCCGCGATCAGCAGCATGCTGGTACACAGGCCTTGCAGCACATGCCCGGCGATGAACATGCCGGGGCCCGTCGCCGCCGCCGCCAGCACCGAGCCCAGCACGAGACCGCTGGCGTAGACGACCAGTAGTCGCCGCTGCCGCAGGAGCTGGGCGAGCTGCACCGCCAGCACCGTACCGACCGCGTAGCCGGCATTCGCCAGGCCCGAAGCCAGGCTGACCGTCTGCAGGCTCATATGCAGTTGCGCAGAGATGATCGGCGCGAGCGGGCGCAAGGCGGCCGACAAGCCCAGGTAGGGAACCAGAAAGAGAACGACCATCGCCGCCGTCTCGGCATACCGTCCCGCGAGCGGGCCGGGCGGCCATGGCTCAGGTTGCTGGCCCGCCTGCGGGACCGGCGCAGCGCCTGGCAGTGTCTGTGCGCGTGCCATCCGGGCATGGTTGCCGGCGCCGGGTTCGTCCGCGCGGCCGGGGTTGCCGGTCGGGCGGAGTTCACCGGTTGTGAGGGAATGTCCGCGAGGTGCGCCGTCAGGCGCCGATTTCCGGCAATGAGGGAATCCGCCCGGACCGTCAATGGCCGCAGCAGATGGCAGCAGCTGCCCCGTCGCTGGGATCGGCTGCGAGGGGAGCGGGCTACCCGCTTAGTCGCGGCGCGGGGCGGGCCGCGCGCCCAGGCTGAGCAGGCGCTGGGCGCGCTCCTGCTCGAAGTCGAGGGCGCGGGCCGGTGGCGGCTGGATCCGGCCGATGCGGCGCCCGAACTCGGCGACCTCGGCTCGCACTCGCGGGTCGGCGAGGACGAGGATCCCGAAGGCGAGCGCGACCGGGCTGATGTCGTAGCGGCGCTCGATCGACAGGCCCAGGGCCACGGCCGCCATGTCGGCGTCGGTGAACTGGCGGTGGCCGCCGGCCCGATCGGATGCCGGGCGAGCGGACAGCCGGGCTTGGCCAGACCGGGCGCGGCGCTGCCGTAGCGCCGGCAGCAGCCCCAGGGTTTCGCGGTAGCGCAGCATTCGCGGGGTTATGTCGAGGTGCTCAGCCGCCGCAGCGATTCTCATGGTCTAAATCTAACATTTTGTTGTCAGGAACAGTGCCCTGGGCGTGCGAGCGGGCATGACGCTGTCATACGGTCGTGCTGCGGCCCGGTGCCGGGCCGCATAGTAAGGGCTCGGCTGGAGCCCGGACCACCGACGCTGAGGAGCGCGAATGCCCGCTGAGACAGTTCCGTTCAAGGTCGCCGACCTGTTGCTGGCCGACTTCGGCCGCAAGGAGATCCGGCTGGCCGAGCACGAGATGCCGGGCCTGATGGCCGTCCGGGCTGAATACGCCGATTCCAAGCCGCTGGCAGGCGCGCGGATCACCGGCTCCCTGCACATGACGATCCAGACCGCCGTGCTGATCGAGACGCTGGCCGCTCTCGGCGCGGAGGTGCGCTGGGCCTCGTGCAACATCTTCTCCACGCAGGACCACGCGGCTGCGGCCGTCGTTGTCGGTCCCGACGGCACACCCAATGACCCGAAGGGCATCCCGGTCTTCGCCTGGAAGGGCGAGACGCTCCCGGAGTACTGGTGGTGCACGGAGCAGGCGCTGACCTGGCCGGGGCAGCCGGGCCCGAACATGCTGCTTGACGACGGCGGGGACGCGACCCTGATCGTGCACAAGGGCGCGGAGTTCGAGGCCGCCGGAGAAGTCCCTGCTGCTCGCGATGACGACCC
>JASHUE010000816.1:0-6125 GCA_030040195.1 Streptosporangiaceae bacterium
GCGCCCGCCGAGCCAAGACCTGGGCGGTTGACCGTCGACAGCGCCTGCGCGGTCCGGACCCGGCCGTCGCCCGGCAGGAGGCAGACCGCGGCCCGGAAGGGTCTCGTCGTCTCCACGGGAATGCCGGTGAACCGCAGACCCTGGCAGTGTTGCAACGGAAAACGTCGCACCTGCGTCTTATTCAGAAGCAATTTTACTTTCAGCTAAGCGGCGAAACAGTGATCAACTTGGCCAGGGGCGCGATCGTCATACTCGTTGCCGTGACGATCGCACTTCTGGTGGGATGCAGCACCAGCCCGAGCTCGGTCACTCACCCGAAGGCGTCGGCCGACGCCGGCAAGATGCCCAGCGGTGATCTCGGGCGTTCGCCGGACGCTGTCGTCGTTCCGGCCGCGCTCCCGCGGGTGCCGGTGATCCAATCCCGTGCCTTGTGTCGAGACATCCCGGCGCTCACCGAGCTGGAGGTCGCGCGCGCAAACAGCCTGCCGCAGAACCACATCACCTTCAGCTTTCCGGCTCGGGTGGTTGTCACAAACCCGGCGAGCGCGCGGGCGGTTGCCACGGTTCTGTGCGGGCTGCCCAGGGACACGATCATCAACTGCCCCATTGACTTGGGCATCAGCTACTGGCTGTACTTCTCCCCCGCGCGGCTGCAGCTCTCACCGGTCGAAGCTGATCCTGCAGGCTGTGCCTACATCCTCGGCCTCGGCGTCCCGGCTCGTTGGGCGCTGCCGCGATTCTGGCGAACACTCGCCACGGCGATGCATCTGCTCCGACCAGGTGAGAGTGAGGAAGCGCTCTACATACTGTTCGCTGGCCGCTTGCCAGACGCCTAGTGCACCAGGCCCCTCGTAGACCAGGCACCTAGTACACCGGGCGAGGATGGTGCATCCGGACGGTCGCGCCAGCGAGAGGCGGCAACGCCCGCGCCGCGCCGGGAGTCGTCGCGCTCGCGTGGCCGGCGGTTATGCTCGTCATGCGCTTCGGCGAGATGGGCGAAGTGGGCACGGGGAGATTGATGATCATGGCTGGCGAGACGCCTGTCCCGCCCGCGCAGGGGGTTCAGGGGGACGCGGACGAGGCCGTTGCCGTCGCGGGAAATGCTGCCCGCAACGCAGCCGGCGAGTTGCGTCACATGTCGGCCGACGGGCTGAACGAGGCGTTGCGCGCTATCGCGGCACAGCTCACGGTGCGGGCCAGCGCAGTGCTGGCCGCCAACGCGCAGGACGTGCGCGCCGCTCGCGCGCAGGGCCTCGCCGACGGTTTCGTGGACCGGCTCACCCTGGACGAATCCCGCATCGCCGCCATGTCCGACCAGCTCCACGCGCTGGCACGGGTCCCGGCCGAGCCGGAGACCACCCACGTCGGGTACCTGCCAGGCGAGCTGGAACTGAGGGAACGGCACCGGCCTGTAGGCGTCATCGGCGCGAACTTCGAGGCCCGTCCGAACGTGGTCGTCGACGTCGCCTCCCAGCTCATCAAGTCCAGGAACGCGGGCGTTCTGCGCACCGGCTCCAGCGCCATCGGCTCGGCGGCCGTGCTGGTCGACGAGGTGGTGGGCCCGGCGATGACCGCGGCCGGTCTCGATCCCGCCGCGATCCAGCTACTGCGCGTCCCCGGCCGTGCGGGCGCCTTCGCTCTGGTGCGCCATCCAGAGGTCATCCCGCTGGTCATCTTGCGCGGCAGCGGTGATAGCACGCGTGCGCTCGCCCGGGAGGCCGCGTTGCACGGAGTGCGGACGCTGGCGCACGCCGATGGTGGAGCCGTGATCTATCTCGACGAGTCAGCCGACCCGGCACTCGCCCTGCGGCTGATCGAGCAGAGCCTCGACCGGCTCGGCGTGTGCAACCGGCTGAACCTGCTGCTCATCCACGGCTCGATCTGGGGCTCCATGCTGCCTCCGCTGGCCGCGCTGGCGCAGCGCCTGGGCGTCTCGCTGTCACTGCCGCCGCATGAGCACGCGCTCGGGCATGAGTGGGCGCTCGACTCCGGCGCGGAGGCCACGATCACGATCGCGCCGGCGGCAAGCGCGCACGACGCCGCGACGATCGCCAACGCCGAGACGTCGGGCCTGGCTGCCTCGATTGTCACCCGCGACGCCGTTGCCGCCGGCCGGTTCCTCGACAGCTACTCAGGGACCGGCGCGTTCTGGAACGCGACCCCCCGGCTGCTTGACGGGTTCAAGCTGTTGTCGGTGCCCGAGACCGGGATCAATGTCGACGTTGTCCCCGGCCCGCGGGGCCCGGTCACCTTCCGTGACTTGTACCTGCGCCAGTACGTGGTTACGCCGCAGGCGACGGGCTGAGTGGTCAGCTTCCGGGCGGGAAGACCACAAGTGACTCGCGGTGGACGGCGTGGATGCCCCTGACCGCCCGGCGGGCGGCTGCGTCGACCGGGACGTCGCCGTCCAGGAAACCCCCGTCGAGCAGGAACGCGGCGCACAGCGCCGGCTGAGCCAGCAGCAACGAGTCGCCCAGGTCGGCGACGCGGTCCGCGGACAAGGCTGCCAGCTGCGCGTACGCCTCCTGGCTTGCCCGCGACTCGCCGCCCGCGACCTCGCGGCAGTCCGGGTAGACGGCCGGGTCGACCAAGGCCTCGGCATCGGGCCGGGCCGGGTCGCCGGGCGGCCGCGCGTGGCTTGCGTATCGCAGCCGCAGGAGTATCGAGATGACGCAGGCGACCTGCTGCGGCGACAGTGCCCGCAGCAGCCGGAGAATGCTCGACGGAAGCGCCACCGAGCCGCGGCCGAGCAAGCGCTCCGGATGCCGTACATCGACGATCTCGACCACCGACCCCGCGGCGAACTCCCCGTCCACCCGCTTGACGCCGGACAGGAACAGCGTGCTCCCGGTGCGCAGGCTCATCTCGGCCTCACGGTTCACGTAGACCGAGCCCGCCGAGTACGCCATACCGCCGATCCATCGCCTTGACGGATCAAGCTGCGCCCCGGCCGGCCGCACGACCGTGCCCATCCTGGCCCGCGGATTGAGGCTGCGGCTGACCACGTCGGGCTCCCTGGCTGACCCGATGACGCACTCGACGCCGCAGCACGCGGCTCGGGCCGCCGCGTCGAGTTTCGAGCCCATCCCGCCGCGCCCGCTCCCGCCAGCCGTCACGCGGACGGCCCGCGCCTGCTCCGGGGTGAGCCGGATGATCCGGTCCCGCAGCGACGCGTCACGATAAGCGCCTCTGACGTCGGTCAGGAGCAATAGCCTGGACGCCTCCGCAGCAACCGCGACTGCGACCGCGACCTGATCGTTGTCGAGGGCAGACAACGGATCGGTCGCGTCGTTGCCGTTCACGACCGGCAGCAGGCCGCGGCCGACCGCTCCCTGCAGTAGCCGTCCGAGGTCGGCCATCGCGCGCGCGGACGACAAGTCGCTGCGCGATACCAGGACCTGGCACACCTCAACGCCAACGGCCGCCGCGAGCTGCCGGTACAGCGCCATCAGCGCCGGCTGGCCCACCGCCGACGGCAGCGCGAAATCCGCCGCCTGGGCCACGGCCGCAGGCTCCTCGTACCACCGCAGTGTTTCCCGCAGGTCCTCGATCATGCGGCTGGATTCACCTGCGACGGCCGCAGCTGCCTCCCCGACCGACGCGCGGACCGAGTCCACCAGGGCGCGTAGCGCGGGAGCGGCTCCCGCGGTCGGGCCCTCGAAGGCAAGCAGGCGGCGGCCAAGCCTGGCGGCACCCGAGGTCACGAGGATGATCTCGTGGCCTGCCCGCTGCGCCGCGGCGATCTGGTTGACCAGCCCGGCGATGACATCCAGCGCGAGCCCGTCGTGGCTGGCAATGGAACTGGAGCCGAGCTTAATTACCTGTCTGGTCACGATGAGCTGCTCTGGAGGGCGGCAAGACCTGCGCAGCACCGCGGCCGCAGCGAGCGGGCGGGCACGGCGCAGATGATCATCGGAAAGGCTACCACGCAGGTCGGCGCCCCAGCGCTCTCCCATACCCTGGCCCAGTGGCCAGGAACGCCGGGAGCCGGAACGCGCAGACGAGCGACGCGCAGGGCCGGGACGTCCAGGGCCGGGACGCCGACAGCCGGGCGGCTCAGGCAGGCGATTCCCGGAGCCGGCATGCCGACAGCCGGCACGTCCCGGCCCCGATGCGACGCGACGTCCGGGTCCTTGGCGAGATTCTCGGCCAGGTCATCCGGGAGTCCGAAGGGCAGGAACTGCTCGACGATGTCGAGGACCTCCGGCACCGGGTGATCGCCGCCCGCGCGGACGGCGCCGCGGAGGATGAGGCGAGCGGACGCCGCGCGGCGGAGGATGAGGCGACCGCACGGCACGCCGCCGGCTCCGGAGCCGAGGACGAGATCGCCGCGCTGGTAGCCGGGTGGCCGCTGGCCAGAGCCGAGGCGGTGGCACGAGCATTCACCGTGTACTTTCACCTGGCCAATCTGGCCGAGGAGCACCAGCGCATCCGCACCCTGCGCGAACGGGACCACGGTTCCGGGCCGGTGCGCGAGTCGCTCGCGGCGGCGGTGGCCACCCTGCGACAGACGCTCCGCGCCGACCAGCGCGCCGACTTGCTCCGCCGCCTCGAGGTACACCCGGTGCTGACGGCGCACCCCACCGAGGCCAGACGGCGCGCGGTCACCGAGGCGCTCCGGCGCATCGGGGCTCAGCTGGACCAGATGAACAACACACAACTCGGCGCCGCCGCCAGGTTCGAGGCCCGGCGGCGCCTGCGGGAAGAGATCGACCTGCTGTGGCGGACGCCGGCGCTGCGCATCCAGGCGATGCAGCCGCTGGACGAGGTCAGGTCCGGTGCCGCCATCTTCGACGAGACGCTGTTCCGGCTCGCCCCGGCCGTGTACCGGGCGCTTGACGAGGCGCTGCAGGGTGACCAGTCCGGCCAGGCCGCGCCGGCGGCGCCCGCATTCCTCCGGTTCGGCAGCTGGATCGGCGCCGATCGGGACGGTAACCCGTTCGTGACGGCGGCGGTGACAGAGCAGACGGCGGGGATTCTCTCCGATCATGTGCTGCGGGCTCTGGAGAACGCTACGACCAGGATCGGCCGGTCGCTGACGGTAGCCGGCCCGCCGAAGCGCGGGGGAGCCGTCGGGCCCGAGGTCGATCTGGACGCGGCGCTGAGCACCGCGGCGGCGGCCCACCCGGACCTCCTCGGCGAGCTGAGCGCCCGCTCGCCGGGCGAGCCGTTCCGCGCCTACCTGCTCTACGCCGGGCGCCGGCTGGAGGCCACCAGGCTGGCGGGATCGCGCGAGGACGGGCTCGCTTACGAGTCTGCGGCCGACTTCCTGGCCGACCTGCGGCTGGTCCAGCGCGCCCTTGCCGACTCTGGTGCGCCCCGGCAGGCCTACGGGGAACTGCAGCACCTGATCTGGCAGGCAGAGACATTCGGGTTCCACCTGGCCGGGCTGGAGGTGCGCCAGCACAGTGCCGTCCACGCGGCCGCACTCAGAGAGCTACGCGAAGCACGCGAGTCCTCAGCCGACCTGGAACCGACGGCCGCGACGGCGCAGGTGCTGGCGACGTTCCGCGCTATCGCCTCTATCCAGCGCCGGCATGGGATCGAGGCCTGCCACCGCTACGTCGTCAGCTTCACGACGTCGGCGGCCGACATCGTCGCCGTGTACGAGCTGGCCGAGCTGGCCTGCCCCGAGGGATCTCCGGTCCTGGACGTGGTCCCGCTGTTCGAGAGCGGCGATGACCTCGCGAACGCTGTTCAGGTTCTGGATGAGATGGTTGCGCTCGGGCCGGTGAGGCGGCGCCTCGCCGAGACCGGCCGGCGGATCGAGGTCATGCTGGGCTACTCCGATTCGGCCAAGGAGCTCGGTATGGTCAGCGCGACTCTGCGCCTGTTCGACGCCCAGTTCCGGCTAGCCCGCTGGGCCGCCGAGCGCGACATCACGCTGGTGCTCTTCCACGGCCGCGGCGGCGCGCTCGGGCGAGGCGGCGGCCCGGCCGGGCGGGCGGTCCTGGCCCAGGCTCCGGGCTCGGTGAACGGCAAGTTCAAGGTCACCGAGCAGGGCGAGGTGATCTTCGCCAGGTACGGCAGCCCGGATATCGCCCAGCGGCACATCGAGCAGGTCACTTCGGCGGTGCTGCTCGCCTCCGCAGGCAGGTCGCGCGAGGCGCCCGGCGGACCGAGCG
>JASHUE010000817.1:0-2997 GCA_030040195.1 Streptosporangiaceae bacterium
GGCCAGCGCAGCCTGTACTACCAGGACCGCAAGCAGACCCAGCCGATAGCTATGCCGCCAGCTGCCCGGACGGGGCTCATGGTCCGCTGCGCGGTGCCCGGCCGTGGCGCGATGAGTGATCGGTTTGGCTGGCTCAACCACCACTACGGCAGCGCCCGGCGAGCCCGGCGCGCCGGAGGCGGACAGAGCATCACTGCGGCGTGCAACCGCAGGCAGCTGAACGAGGGTCTGCCCGCTCTGCGTCCGGTCGGCTGGCTGACGGCTATTACCGCCGGCACCGTCCGCGTCGGATGACTGCGGCGCATGGCCGCCGGCGGCTCCCAAGCTCGTAACCCCCGATCTAAGTCAGCCGGTCAACAGGGCTTTCAAAGGTCGATCTACGCGAAGTGCTGCTCCTGAGAAATGGCGGGCTAACCGCAGTGCTCGCCGGTCCCAGCTCGGATGCGGCACTGCCAATCGCCCCGACCGGACCAGCCGCCATCCAAGGCTGAATACGAAGAGCGAGCCGAGGGCAAGGCCGGCCACCACGTAACCGACCGCTTCCAGGCGGCGCGCGGTGGCGACCTCTCTGGTCGCCAACCCGGCGGCCGCCGCGGCCGCGGCAGCGAGAAGAGTGAGCTGATACCCGGATGCGATCGCGGCGACCGTGCCCGCCGCGGCCACGGCTGCGAGCGGCGGCAGCAGCGTGGCCTGCCGACGCCGCTTGCGGGCCAGCGGGCTGTGGGGGTGCGCGTGGATAAAGTTCGCGCAGCCATAGGCGGACACCCGGTATTCGCGAATCAGCGACCGGAAGCTCTGCCGATGATGGTGGGCGCCGTCTAGCCCTGCCGCGTACAAGACTTTGTGACCGGCGCGAACCACGCGCCAGAACCACTCGTAGTCCTCGTATCCGAAGCCCCAGGTGTCGTCCATCGGGCAATCGTCATAAACTGCCCGCGCCATCAGGACATTGGCAGTAATGGGCGGCTTGCGGCCGTGCCTGCCAAAATTGCGGACCGTCACGCGGTACGACTTCGGTACGCGCGGAGTCTTGGCTGCGAGGGTATTGGCATCGACGAACCGGCCCCAGAAAGTGTTGGTCACAGCCCGCATGCCACCGCAGACAATCCCGCCGTGCTGGCCGGTCAGGAGCGCCACGCCGCGCGACAGCCAGTCCCGGTCCATGTTGATGTCCGAATCCACCAAAGCCAGGATCTGGCCTCTTGCCTTTCGCAGCCCTACGTCGCGCTTGGTCGCGGGCTCCTGCTTACCGGGAACCTCCTCATGCTCGATGATCACGAGGCGCGGGTCGGTAATGTCAGCCAGGGCCTGCCACGTCTGATCGCCGACGTCGCCGACAACGATGACTTCCGCCAGGGCCGGATAGTCCTGCGCGAGAAGCGCTACGACAGTCGACCGGATCGTGTGCTGGCTGTTCTTCACCGGGATGACGACGCTGACATCAGGCCGAACTCCCGGCTTGAGCACGCCACCGGCATCACACCGGTCAGCTACTTCGTGGGTCGCAGATGACGGCTGCGCCTCGGCGCCACCGAGGCATGGCTGGCCCGCATGGGTGATCCGGACCCGCCACCCGATAGACCAGCGCGGCGCACGCGCCCCGCCAAAAGGCGGAAAGTGATGGAGTCCGGCATTGCGACCCGCAATCGAGTGAGCGGTGTTGCGCATCCACTAGGGACCCTTCACGCGTCATCGGCTGTTTCCAGACACCATTATTACACAGTGCAATCGACCAATTACGCAGGGTAGTCTCGGGCGCGAGCCGAGACGCGCATGGGCCTGTCGACGCGCCGAAGCACCGGCGTCCGAAAACGGCAGCGTGTGCTGACACCCGGGGAAGTCCGGGACATCCCCGCCCTCACCGTCTTTAAAGATTAATTCGATCGTAATTATTGACAATTAGACTTAGTGCCAAGAAACTTTCACTGATGGCCAGGGCTGCCTGTCCAACGCGTTTGTCGCAGGACCGGCGGCCGACCGCGCTCGGCGATCGTGTGCTCGCTTCGCGGTGACTTCTGATGCGGGCAGTTCCTCGCCGTGCGGCAGCCCTGGTAAGGAGACGACTCGACCAGCGGGCCTGCTGCGGCCTGCGGGAGCAGGAGCCCGACAGATGCAGGCGGATCTGCACGCAAGTCACGGCGACGCCAACGAGCGCTCCACCGAGCACCAGATGCCATGACGGTTACCATCGATGGCCTGCCGGTCAGGGCGCTGGCGGATGAGCCGTTTACCGTGGTCGTGTCCGGGCTCATGCCCCGGAGCCAGGTGACCATCGGCGTCCGGGTGGACAACTGCCTCGGTGGAGCCTGGCGCGGCACCTTTACCGCGACTGCCGATGACACGGGCACTCTCGACCTAGCCGCGGCCGCGCTGACGGGCTTCGCCAAACCGGATCCGACTGCGTTGTTCTGGGCTCTCGAGCCCGACGGCGAGCCTGTGGCCTCGTCGGCCAACGCGCACGATGCGCACGGCGAGCTCACCGTCTTCGAGGGCGGGCGGGCCGTGGTCGGCCATGAGTTCACTCGCGTCTTCGCCGACCGCGGGGTCACCTGCACGGAGCTGGCGGGACCGGTGGTCGGCGCGCTGTATCTGCCCGCCGGGGCCGGGCCGCACCCCGCGGTGATGACGGTGTCGGGTTCCGGCGGCGGTATCGCGCGCGAGGAGGCGGCCTTGCTGGCCAGCCGCGGGTTCGCATGCCTGGCGCTGGCCTACTTCAACTATCCTGGCCGGCCTGACGAGCTGGTCGATCAGCCGCTGGAGTACTTCGGCCAGGCGCTGGACTGGCTCGCGGCCCAGCCGCAGGTGCGGGCCGACGCGATCGCCGTCAAGGGCAACTCTCGAGGCGGGGAGCTCAGCCTGCTGCTCGGTGCCACTTTCAAGGCGGTGCGGGCCGTGGTGGCCGTCGTGCCGAGCGGGTACATCTGGGGTGCTGCCCGCGTCGACTGGTCCGACGACGCCGCCTGGCTGTGGCGGGGCACGGCACTGCCGCGGGTACCG
>JASHUE010000818.1:0-8126 GCA_030040195.1 Streptosporangiaceae bacterium
CGGCACCCCGATCTGGCCGATCCGCCCGCGCCGCCGGTGGCGGCGGTATGCGTCTACCCCGACCTGGTGCCCGTCGCCCGTGCCGGGGTGGCCGGCAGTGACGTTGCCGTCGCGTCGGTGGCGACCGCGTTCCCCTCGGGCCGCGCGTCGCTGGCGGTGAAACTCGCCGACGTCCGGGACGCCGTCGCCGCCGGAGCCGACGAGGTCGACATGGTGATCGACCGCGGCGCGTTCCTGGCCGGCCGATACGGCCAGGTCTACGCGGAGATCAGGGCGGTGCGGGAGTCCTGCGGCCCCGCGCACCTGAAGGTGATCCTGGAGACCGGCGAGCTCGCCACGCTCGACAACGTCTCGAGGGCTTCCTGGCTGGCCATGATGGCGGGTGCGGACTTCATCAAGACCTCGACCGGGAAAGTCACCCCCGCCGCCACGCCCGCCGTCGCGCTGGTGATGCTGGCGGCGGTCAGGGACTTCGAGCTGACCGCCGGCCGCCGGGTCGGCGTCAAGGTGGCGGGTGGCATCCGGACGGCCAAGGACGCCATCCGCTACCTCGTGCTGGTGAACGAGACCGTGGGCCCGGCATGGCTCACCCCGCGGTTGTTCAGGATCGGAGCGTCCACCTTGCTCAACGACCTGCTCATGCAGCGCGCCAAGCAGCGGACGGGCCGGTACTCAAGCCCCGACTATTTCACCGTGGACTGACGTGAGCGCCATCGAGCCGACGCAGGCGGCGCCCGCGGATCAGGACGTGCAAGCCTTCGAGTACGCGCCAGCGCCGGAGTCGCGCGACATCGTCACGATCGCGCCGGAGTACGGGCTGTTCATCGACGGGGACTTCCGGCCAGCCGCCGACGGCGCGACGTTCGCGACGCTCAACCCGGCCACCGAGGATAAACTGGCGGACGTCGCCGAGGCCGGTCCCGCGGATGTCGACGCCGCGGTCGCGGCCGCCCGCCAGGCGTATGAGCGGGTCTGGGGGCCGATGCCGGGGGCCGAACGGGCCAAGTACCTGTACCGGATTGCGCGGGTACTGCAGGAGCGCGCCCGCGAGTTCGCGGTGCTGGAGAGCCTGGATAACGGGAAGCCGATCCGCGAGACGCGGGATGTCGACATCCCGCTGGCCGCCGCGCACTTCTTCTACTACGCCGGCTGGGCCGACAAGCTGGAGCATGCCGGGTTCGGCCCTGACCCGCGGCCGCTTGGCGTCGCGGGCCAGGTGATCCCGTGGAACTTCCCGCTGCTGATGGCCGCGTGGAAGCTCGCCCCGGCGCTGGCCGCCGGGAACACCTGCGTGCTCAAGCCGGCTGAGACCACCCCGCTGACCGCGATGCTGCTCGCCGCGGTATGCCAGCAGGTTGGCCTCCCGGCGGGTGTCGTCAACGTGCTGACCGGCGCGGGCGAGACCGGCGCCGCGCTTATTCATCATCCGGGCGTGGACAAGATCGCCTTTACCGGCTCCACCGAGGTGGGCAAGCAGATCGCCGAGGCCGCGGCCGGCACGAGCAAGAAGGTCACCCTCGAACTGGGCGGCAAGGCCGCGAACATCGTCTTCGACGACGCCCCGGTCGAGCAGGCCATCGAGGGCATCGTCAACGGCATCTTCTTCAACCAAGGGCACGTCTGCTGTGCCGGGTCACGGCTCCTGGTGCAGGAATCGGTCGCCGAGATCGTCGTCGAACGGCTGCAGCGCAGGCTCACCACGCTGCGGCTGGGTGACCCGCTGGACAAGAACACCGACATTGGCGCGGTCAACTCGCGTCAGCAGCTCGACAAGATCACCGAGCTGTCCGCGGCCGGCGACGCCGAAGGAGCGCGGCGCTGGTCGCCGCCGTGCCCGCTGCCCGACCGGGGCTACTGGTTCCCGCCGACGGTGTTCACCGGCGTGAGCCAGTCGCATCGCATCGCGCGGGAGGAGATCTTCGGCCCGGTGCTGTCGGTCCTCACGTTCCGCACCCCGGAGGAGGCAGTGGCCAAAGCGAACAACACGCCCTACGGGCTGTCGGCCGGCATCTGGACCGACAAGGGCAGCCGGATCCTGTGGATGGCCCAGCACATGCGGGCCGGGGTGGTGTGGGCCAACACCTACAACCGGTTCGACCCCGCGAGCCCGTTCGGGGGCTACCAGGAGTCCGGCTATGGACGGGAGGGCGGCAGGCATGGCCTGGCCGCATATCTCGATGCCTGACGTGAACGGGAACCGGCTACAGACCCGGCTCGGCGTCCGCAAGACCTACAAGCTGTTCATCGGCGGGGCCTTCCCCCGCTCAGAGTCGGGCCGGTCGTACCCAGTGCACTCGGCGGGCGGCGACCTGCTGGCCTTCGCCGCCAAGGCCTCCCGCAAGGACCTGCGCGACGCGGTGGTGGCCGCGCGGGGCGCGTTCGCCGGCTGGTCAGGCGCCACCGCCTACAACCGCGGCCAGGTGCTGTACCGGGCGGCGGAGCTGATGGAAGGCCGCGCAGCCCAGTTCGCGGCCGAGGTCAGGGCGGCCGAGGGCCTGCGCCGAGTCCAGTCCGAGGCCGTGGTCGCGGCGGCGATCGACCGCTGGGTCTGGTACGCGGGCTGGAGCGACAAAGTGGCGCAGGTGGCCGGCGCCGCCAATCCGGTGGCCGGCCCCTACTTCAACTTCAGCGTGCCCGAGCCGGCCGGCGTGGTCGCCGTGCTCGCGCCGCCGGAATCGAGCCTGCTCGGGCTGGTCAGCGTGCTCGCGCCGGTAATCGTCACAGGCAACACCGCCGTCGTCGTCGCCAGCGAGCACCGCCCGCTGCCGTCGATCACGCTGTCGGAGGTGCTGGCCACCTCGGACGTGCCTTCTGGGGTGGTGAACATGCTCACGGGCAGCCGTTCCGAACTCGCCCCGGTCGCCGCCGCGCACATGGACGTGAACGCGCTCGATGTCACTGGCGCTCCGGCCGGGGAACGAGGAGCGCTCGAGGTTGCCGCCGCCTCCAACCTCAAGCGCGTCTACGCCGATCACGAGCGCTGGGACGAACCGCCGGGCACCCGCCGGCTCCTGTCAGCGCTGGAGATCAAGACCGTGTGGCACCCGGTCGGCATCTGAGGCCGCTCAGCTACCCGTGCCAGGCCGGGCTGGCGTAGACCACGCTCGTGCCCGCTCCGCAGCGGGCGGGGTGGCCGACTGCGGGACCGGTCACGTCATTCCGCAGGCCGGCGCGCATCGATCTGGCGCTGGGCCTGCGCCAGGATGGTCGTGACTTCCCGGCCGAAGTGCACGTCGCACGGGTGGGAGAGCTGCCCCGACCGGATGTTGCCGGCCAGTTCGGTCAGCGCCGTCCGCAGCGCCTCGACGGGATCCCCGCTCTCTCCCGGGCAGGCCGAGCGTCCCGACTTGCCCCACACCGACAGCTCGAGGCCATCGGCGGAGGGCGGGCCATTGACCGTGACCGTTACCGTGCTGGTCGGCCCGCCGTCATGGTGCAGCACGAGATGCGAGACGTCTTCGGGTCCGCGATCGGCGCTGACGCCGACGACCGGGCCGAGGCTGGCCGACAGCAGCGAGACCACGTGCGGTCCTAGGTCCCACAGGCCGCCCTTCTCCCGCCGCCACGGCGTGTCGAACGGGCTGGACTCCGCCAGCGCCGACCCGAGCCAGACGGCATATCCCCCGGTCCAGGCGTTGCTCGCAACATCGGCCAGCCAGGCCCGGACGTCGTGCTGGAATCGCGCGGTGAAGAACACGACCGACGCGACCTGGGCATCGTCGACCGCCTCCGCCAGCGCGGACGCGGCTCCGTCGCTGGTGGAGACCGGCTTCTCCAGCAGCAGATGCCTGCCCGCATTGGCCGCCCGGAGGGCGAGATTGCTCTGCACGTCCGGCGGCACGCAGAACGCGACCGCGTCCACGTCGGCCAGCAACGTGCCGAAGTCGCTGTGCGCGGTCGCCCCGAACATGTCCGCGATCGCGCCCGCCGCCAGCGGGTTCCGTCCCCAGACGGCGGTGAACTCGATGCCCTTAGTCGAGGCGAGGGCCGGCCCGTGGACCGTCTGCGCCCAGTAGCCGGTGCCGACCAGCCCGAATCGCAGCGAGCGTCCGGGGAAGCCTTCAGTCACCCGCGCAAGGATGCCAGACCATCACCGGGACGGTCCAGCCCGCGGCCGCGGTGAGCCGGCCGGCCTACGCTGAGCTGCTCCGTCGCTGCTCGATCGCCTTGTGATGGTCGTACAGCTCAGCTGGCGGTTGCTCGTGGCGCAAGTCGCCCACGAGGCCGGCGATCGTTCGCATGATGTCCGTGGTCGCGGCATGCAGCGTGGCCGCGGTAGGCGGCTGGCCCTGGTAGGCGGACAGGTTTACCGGCGCGCCGGCGATGACGTGCATCTTCTTGCGCGGCAGCAGGTGCAGTCCGGGCTTCAGCGTGCCGGCCAGGCCGTCCTGCTCGCCCTTGCGGTAGGGCAGGAGTTCGTGCGCGCCCCACGACGCCAGCGGAACCACCGGGGCCCCCGTGGCCAGGGCGAGCCGGGCCGCGCCGGTCTGCCCGGTCATCGGCCAGAGATTCGGGTCGCGGGTGCAGGTGCCCTCGGGGTAGATCACCAGGCACTGCCCCGCCCTCAGGGCGTCCTCGGAGTCCGTCAGGGAGGTGGCCGCCCCGGCCGTGTCGCGGGCGACCGGGATCTGGCCGGTGCCGCGCATCACCCGCCCCACGAATCCGTTGCCGAAGAGAGTCGACTTGGCCAGGAAGACCGGGTAGCGCCCGCACTTCCACAGGTAGTAGGAGATCGCAAGCGGGTCCGCCTCGGAAATGTGGTTCGCGGCGATGATCAGGCCGCCCTGCCGCGGGACATGTTCCCTCCCCCGCCAGTCCCGTCCGACCAGCGCCGTCACGGCCGGCGGTACCACCACCATCGTGAGGCCCCGCCAGGCGGGCGAGTAGGTATACGCCATGGGCTCCTTCTTCCTGCCTGCCGGGCGGGGCCGGCGTCAGTGTTCGCCGCGGACCTATCCCCAGATGGCCAGGTCGGCCTCGTTGCCCTCGGGGTCGGCCAGCGTCCACCATTGCGGTGCGTGCTCATCGCTCACCACGCGGCCGCCGGCCGCGAGCGCGGCGGCGAGCCGGGCCTGCGCCTGATCGCGGGGCACGTAGACGTCGATGTGGATGCGGTTACGCTGCGGGCGCTCCGCGTCCATCTGCTGGAACCAGAACGAAGGCTGGGAACGATGCGGGTCGAGCAAGTCCGCGTTGTCGACTTCGTCATATCCGAGCACCGCCCGCCAGAATGGCCGCACCTTCGCGATATCGAGCGCGTCGATCGCGACCTGGACATGCACCACGGCCGATGGGTCGGCCGCCAGGCCGAGGCCGCGAGCCGCGGCGGAGATCTCCCTGGCGATCTCGACGTCCTGGTTAGTCAGCCCGCCAGGGAGCTTGGTGAAGAGCCGGACGACGACACCCCCGGGTCGCAGGTCGACGTCGACGTGGTGCCCGGCGACCGATGGAAGTTCGCTGATCGCCTGAACGAGCGCGGCCCCGGCCCCGAGGGACCCCGTCCTGAAGTACGCGCTGGCCCGCCCGCCGCCCCACAGCGCACGCCAGTCCTCCACGCCGCCCGACTCTTCGAACTGCGTGCCCGTGATCTGATCGGTCATATCCGCACCTTATCGGCGGTTCGCATGGCCTGGCCGGAATCGGCTAATCCGCCCAGGGAGGACTCCGCGCGCTCAACGGCGTAGGAGATCGCGTCGGCCGACTTCGCCAGGGAGATGGCCGCGACGCCGATGCCCGCCAGCATGATGACCGTGCCGGCCAGCACGAACGCGAGCGCTACCCGGCCTGCGACCTCGTCATGCAGCAGCACAGCGATGGCGATGACGACGATGCTGAGCCCAAGCACGGCGATGGCCACGTAGATGATGAGCACGGCCAGGCGGGTCAGCTTGTGGCGGCGCAGGATCAGCGGCAGCTGAGCCCTGATCTCATTCAGTCGCTCCCGGCTCATCACGGGCACGGCGGCCACCTCGAGCTTCTCGCCCGCCGACCCGGTGAGGATGTCGATGCGCTCGCGGGTCATCTCGCGCAAGCGGTCGTTCACCGAGCCGTAGACCATGAGCAGCCCGTTGGACAGCAGGCAACCTGTCGTCAGCAGCACGACCGGGGCCACCATCGCGGAGATCGCGTTCACCGCCGTCAGGGTCATGGCCCTGTCTTGCCCGCGCCCTGGTCGGGCCAGTCATTCTTGCCGCCTGGCCATTCCGCAACTCGGCATGTAACAGGTCAGAACCGGACCGGCATGTGCTTGATGCCGTTGATGAAGTTGGAGCGGAGTCGGCTGGGCTCGCCGTCGAGCCGGATGTCCGGCATCCGCTCCGTCAGGGCCTGCAGCAGCACGCGCAGCTCCAGCGCGGCCAGGTGCCGGCCGAGGCAGAAGTGAGGCCCGCCGCCACCGAAGCCGACGTGCGGGTTGACGGCGCGGCCAACGTCGAATCGCTGGGCGTCGGCGAAGACGCCGTCATCGCGGTTGGCCGACGCGTAGAACACCACGACCTTGTCGTCTTCCCTGATCGCCCTGCCGCCGAGTTCGGTGTCGGCGGTCGCCGTGCGGCGGAACAGGTTCACCGGGCTGACCCAGCGGATTATCTCCTCGGCGGCGGCCGGGATCAGCGCGGGATCGTCGAGCAGGCGGTGCCACTGGTCCGGGTGCTCGAACAGGGCGAGCATGCCGCCGGAGGCCGCGTTCCGCGTCGTCTCATTTCCGGCGACGGTCAGCAGCAGGAAGAACAGGTCGAACTCATCGCTGGTCAGCGCCTCGCCGCTGTTGTCGGGCTGCAGCAGTTTGGTGACGATGTCATCGGCCGGCCTCTCCCGCCGGCGGGCAGCGAGTTCCTCGCCATACCCGTAGACCTGCGCCGCGGCGTTCATCTGGGCCTGCTCCTCGACCTGGAACTCGGGGTCCGCGGCGCCGATCAGCAGGTTCGACAGCTCGAAGATCTTGGCGCGGTCCTCGACCGGCGCCCCGACGAGTTCGCAGATGACATAGAGCGGCAGCGGAGCGGCGATGTCGGTAACGAAGTCCGCTTCGCCCCGATGCTGCACGTGATCGAGGAGCTGGTGGCAGATCTCGACGATGTGCTTCTCCAGCGCTGTGATCATCCGCGGGGTGAAGCCGCGATTCACGAAGGCCCGCTGGCGGGTGTGCTGGGGCGGGTCCATGTTGAGCATCATCAGGCGCTGCATCACGATGTGCTCCTCGGGGATCTCGCCGAACAGCGCGAGTCGCCTGGAGGAGGAGAACAGCTCCGGGTGACGGGAGACGTGCGCAACGTCCTCGTGCCTCGTGATCGCCCAGAACCCGGGCCAGCCGGGCTCGCCGCCGTCGGCGTGCCAGTACACCGGGACGTGCTCGCGCAGCCAGCTGAACTGCTCGTGCGGAGGGCCGCTGCGCTGGTAGACATCGGGGTCAATGAGGTTGATCTGCGGGGCCACGGTGTCCGCCTTTCGCCGTCCCGGCCGGGTACCGTCTAGTCAACCGCCAACCCAGGCATTGCCCTGCTTATGCCGCGGAATTACCGCTACTGCGTGCGGGAACGGTATCGTCAACCCAGCCTCGCCGCCCGTTCATCCATGATCATGTAGCTCAGGACCGGCTACAGTGATCCGACCTACATGATCATGGAGAGCCTGATCGTGGCGAGGGCGTAGCGGCACTACCCTCGCCGCGCTGGGAAGGGCGGAGGCATGAAGTTGCTGTCAGCCAGGCAGCGAAGGTGGCTGCTGGTTGCGGTGAGCGTTGCCGTGGTGCTGCCGCTCCTATACGTGATCTTGTCCGGTTCCCTGAGCGGGAAGCCGAGCACGAGCTACCCGAGCACCGACCAGATCGGCTTCACCGCGGAGAACGCCCCGGCGCCGCAGTTCCAGCTCCCGCTGCTGGAGCATCACGGGGACCTGCAGCTAAGCTCGCTGGTTGGCCGGCCGATCGTGCTGAACTTCTGGGCGTCCTACTGCGACATCTGCAGGCAGGAGTCACCGGCCATCGCCAAGGTCGCCGCGGCCATGGGGAACAAAATACGGTTCCTGGGTGTCGACACCGAGGACGAGGCGGGCGCCGCGCTGAAGTTCATCAGCAAGTACGGCATTACCTACCAGGTGGTGTCCGATGTCGACGGGGTCGTGGCGGC
>JASHUE010000819.1:0-3934 GCA_030040195.1 Streptosporangiaceae bacterium
GCCGTCGTCGCGAGCCCGGTCCGGCCCGGTCACTGCCGCCTCCGGCGGCGCGGAGGCCGCAGGGCGGCCACTCCCGGCGACGGTGGCGGCAGGCCCGCAGCGGCGCAGATGACCGAGGACCACGCTTCCAGGTGGCCGGCGAGTTCGGCACCGCCGCTGGTATCGGCCAGCGGGGACCATGAGGCCCGCAGCTCGAAACCGGTGGACATAGGCTCATCTTGCTTGCCGCCAAACCCCTGCGTCACTACCGTCGTCACGGTCCCGCTGATGTTCCGGTATCCGCTCACGCAGGTGTCGAGCGCCTCGGTAAGCCAGCTCCAGCCGACCGCGTTGATCAGGGGGTCGGCGGCCATCTCGGGTTCGAGTTCGGCCCGCACGTACGCGATGACCCGGTACCGGCCGTCCCAGCCGGGCTGGCCGGCCGGGTCGAACAGCAGGACGAAGCGGCCGCCGGCGATCTCGGCGTCCTCACCCGCGTCGTCGTCCGCCGAGCCTGCGACGGTTGCCGCGACCGCCGTCGCGAACGGAGCGAGCCGACGGGGCGGCGGCTCGCCTTCGAAGCTCAGCTCGGGCCGTGCCTCACCCTCACTGGCCAATGCCTCCTGCAGGTCCGCCACCGCGTGCCGGAACTCCTGGGCCCCGCTGTCGGAATTCACGGGCCGCCCACCCGGTCTCAGCGTCGGGGCGTGCGGCACGGGTGCAGGACCGTCATGCCACCCGAGCGCGGGCAGCAACCGGCTCGGGCTGCCGCTCCGGCGGGGCAGGCACGCCGCCCAGCATCACGGTCGTGCCGCAGATCAGGCAGAACCACTCGGGGCAGTACCCGGTGGCGACGTCGGGGCAGCGGCCAGGAGCCGCGTGGTACTGCGCGAACGGACGGTCCCAGCCGCAATCAGGGCAGTGCCGGATGATCTCGGTCATCTGGAACCTCCTCCCTTTCGGCTCACGAAAAGATGCTGACATGCCTGCCGTCGCAAGCCGTGGACCTGCGACGGCGTGTCATGGCTTTTGCCGCGGAACCGGCCAGCGCGCCGGTGCCCGGTCGCATCCGCGCCCGCGGCCAGCGCGGCCGGGCACTGTGGGATCATCGTGGCTGTGACCCAGCCAGCCGCCGATTCCCCGTTCCTGCGGGCCTGCCGCCGCCAGCCGGTGCCGCACACCCCGGTCTGGTACATGCGCCAGGCCGGCCGGGCGCTGCCGGAGTACCGGGCGCTCCGCGCCGGGATGGCGATGCTCGATGCCTGCTCGACCCCGGACCTGATAACCGAGATCACGCTTCAGCCGGTCCGCCGTTACCACGTGGACGCAGCGGTCTTCTTTAGCGACATTGTCGTTCCGCTGCGGGCCATCGGCGTGGGCATCGAGATCAAGCCCGGCATCGGCCCGGTCGTGGACAAGCCGATCAGATCGGCGCACGACCTGGCCCAGTTGCGGGCCCTGGAGCCGGGCGACGTGCCGTACGTGACCGAAGCCGTGCGCAACCTGACAGCCGAGCTTGGCGGAACGCCGCTGATCGGGTTCGCCGGCGGCCCCTTCACCCTGGCCAGCTACCTGGTCGATGGCGGCCCCTCGAAGAACTTCGAGGCGACCAAGTCGCTCATGTACTCCGAGCCCGGGGTCTGGCACGAGCTGATGACCAGGCTGGCCGATATCACCATCGGCTTCCTGCAGGTGCAGGTGGCGGCCGGGGCAGGCGCGGTGCAGCTGTTCGACTCCTGGGTCGGCACGCTCAGCCTTGAGGATTACCGCAGGGCCGTGTTCCCGCACAGCAAGCGGATCTTTGATGCCCTGGCCGCGGCCGGCGTCCCCCGCATCCACTTCGGGGTCGGCACCGGGGAGTTGCTCGGGATCATGGGTGAGGCCGGGGCGGACGTCGTCGGCGTGGACTGGCGGGTCCCGCTCGACGAGGCGGCCCGGCGGGTTGAGCCGGGCAAGGCCTTGCAGGGCAACCTCGATCCCGCGATCTTGCTCGCGCCCTGGGAGGTAATCGAGCCGCGGACGCTCGAAGTGCTGGCCCGTGGCCGGACCGCCGAAGGGCACATCTTCAACCTGGGGCACGGCGTGCTGCCGCAGACCGACCCGGATGTGCTGGCCAGGCTGACCGACCTGGTGCATGCCGCGCCGGTCTCATCGTCCTGACCGGCGCTAGCCTGCGGCGGTCGGGCCGGCCCCGCGCCGGGCGAACCTGCGCCGGCCGGCGTAGCCGATTCCCGCCACGATCGCCACGACGACGAGGAACGGCAACGCCGCACCCAGCGCGGTCAGCAGCCACCCGAGCCCGTGCCGCAGGGCCCGCCAGCCGGCCGTCAGGCCGGCCAGGAATCCGTGGCGGGCTGGATGCTTATGTACGACGGTGCGGTGGCTCAGGCTCAGCAGCGTCATCGTGATCGTCGCGTAGGTAGTCTCGTGGTCCAGGGCTCGCTGCTGCGCCTGCAGCGACTCCAGTGCCGACTCATCGCTGCTGATCTGCTGCTGAACCTGGAGCAGGGCGGAGATGCTGCCGGCCCGGCTCAGCAGTCCCTGCAGCGCCGTGATCGCCGCCTGCTGCGAACTGACCAGGCTGGTGACGTCCGCCACCTCCTGCGTCACGTCCGTGGCCTGCTGCGTCAGCGCGATCTGCGTGCCAAGCGCGGGCGAGGACAACTCGGCGAGCACGCCGGCGTAGGCCGGCACCGGGACCTTCAGCTGCAGGCTCACCGTCCCGCCTGATCGGCCGGCCACGGCATGCTCGCTGGAGGTATAGCCGCCTGCAGCAGTGACGATGGCGATGGCCCGCTTCGCCGTCGTCATCGCGTCCGCCGATCGCAGCGTCAGGCTGGCGGTATAGATGATGTCCTGGCTCGCCGGCGCGAGCCTGGCCGCTACCGACGAACCAGCCTGGCCGGACGAGGCGGCGGCGGGCTGACCGGCCGGCCCGAACCCAGGTTGCCCCTCGCGCACCGAGGAGCCCTGTGGGGTGGCCTCTGGTGCACGGGCGGCAGTGCTCGACGGACTGGCCGCGCCGCAGGCGCCTAGCAGCAGGCAGCCGGCGAGCATGACCGGGCCGGCCAGCATGACCCGGCCGGCCAGAGGGTTGCTGCGGCTGAATGTGATCCTCGTCATGCTGCTCGGACGCGCCGGCTCGGCGGCCGGTTCCGGCCGGCCGCGATAATCGGTAGCGTGACATTTCCGAAGATCGAGCTGCGCGTTCGTCTCGAAGGCTCCGCGGCCGCCCTGTTCGCGTTCGCGCCCCCCCGGCTTGACTGGGTTGGCTCGCCGGTCCCGGCCGGGACCGATCAATGACAGCCGAGCCGCCGGCCGACGGCCGGCCCGGCCAGCCGGTGGTGGCAGTCGTCGGCGGCGGAGTGTCCGGCCTGGCCGCGGCCTTCCTGCTCAGGGACTCAGGCGCGGCAGTGATCGTGCTCGAGGGATCACCCCGGCTTGGCGGAAAGCTGGCCGTATCGGAGGTCGGCGGCAGCCAGGTCGACGCCGGGGCCGAGGCACTGCTGGCCCGCCGGCCGGAGGGCACCGGCCTGATCGATGCCGTCGGCCTGTCCAGCGGGCTGGTCGTGCCCGGCACGACGGCGGCCGGGATCTGGACCCGCGGGCAGATCCGGCCGCTGCCCCGGCACCAGTTCATGGGCGTGCCCGCCGACCTGAACGACCTCGCGGCCACCGGCATCGTCTCCGCGGAGGGACTGGCGAGAGCGCGCGAGGACCTCACCAGGCCGGCCGACGCGGCCGCCGGTGATCAGTCGGTGATGAGCCGGGTCGGCGGCCGGCTCGGCGCGGAGGTCGTAGACCGGCTGGTCGAGCCGCTGCTCGGCGGGGTCTACGCGGGCAGGTGCGAGGACCTGTCGTTCCAGGCGACGCTGCCCGCCCTGGCCCAGGCGGCCCGCGAGCGGACCTCGCTGGTCGACGCGGCGGCTTCGCTGCTGCCGCCGCCAGACGGGGC
>JASHUE010000820.1:0-3562 GCA_030040195.1 Streptosporangiaceae bacterium
GCCCCGGGATCTCGGGCTCGGCCGCCGACGCCGCCGACACGGTCGTCGGCACTGACACGGCTGCTGGCACCGGCGCTGACACTGACAGCGTTCGCGGCGACGATGGCGGCGATGGCGAGCCAGTCGGCGGTCTCCAGCGACTGGCCGAGCACAATGAGCCCGATCAGCGCGGCGAACACCGGGTTGACGCTCATGAACACGCCGAAGAACCTCGCCGCCACGCGGCGCAGCGCCAGCAGGTCAGAGACCATCGGAAGGGCCGAGCACAAGACGCCGGCCGCCGCCGCGCGGCCGAGCGCGACATCCGTCACCTGATGGGTGACGAGCACCCAGATGCCCACGGGCACATAGAGCAGGGCGGACAGGCTGGCCGCGGCCGCGGGTCCTTGCGAGCCCGGCAGGACAGTGCCCACCCGGCGGTTGACCAGGATGTAGCCAGCCCAGCACGCGGCGGCCAGCAGCGCCAGGCAGATGCCGAGGTAATCAGTGGTCGGCTGAGGCCTGGCCAGGACGATAACCGCGGCCCCGGCCACCAGCGCGCACGCGAGATCGAGGACGCGCCGCGATGCCAGCAGCGCCACCGACAGCGGGCCGAGGAACTCGAGGGTGACCGCCAGGCCCAGCCCGATCCGGTCAATCGCGGTGTATAGCGACAGGTTCATGGTCGCGAAGATGACCGCGAGCGCCAGCACCGGGCGCCATTGCTCGTGCGTGAACGAGGCAAACCTCGGTCGCACCGTGGTGACCAGAACCGCGCCGGCCACCCACTGCCGGATCGCGACCACTCCGGCCGGCCCGAGCACGGGGAAGGCTAGCGCCGCTGTCGCCGCGCCAAGCTGGTTGGACACGGCACTGCCGGTCATCAGGGCAATGCCGGTGACGCGATCAGACTGCCGGGCGCTGGCGGCTCGTGCGGCGGCCGCGGCGACGCCGGGCGGGCGTACGGAGGTGGCCATAGCAGCAGCATGGCCTTGGATTGTCCATGCGCAAAATGCATAGGCGGAGTCATCTATACGCTGTGCTTATGGATCTGGAACTCCGGCATCTGCGCTGCCTGGTCGCGATCGTAGACGCCGGCACGTTCACGGATGCCGCAATCGAGCTCGGCATGTCGCAGGCAGCGGTGTCACGCAATCTCCAGGCACTCGAGGGGGTCCTGGGGGTGGCGCTGCTGCACCGCACTAGCCGGAGCGTGACGCCGACCACGGCCGGAGTGCATGCTCTGGCGCAGGCCAGGCAGGTACTCGCCGCGGCCGACAACCTGATCGCCGAGGCGACCACCGGTCACACCAGGCTCCGCATCGGCCATGCGTGGTCGGCGATGGGCCGCCATACCCGAGAGTTCCAGCGTCGCTGGGCTGCGGCGTACCCGGATGTCGAGCTGCAGCTGATCCGGACCAACTCGGCCACCGGCGGCCTAGCCGAGGGCCTGTGCGACGTCGCGGTGCTGCGGACGAGCGTTGATGCCCGGCACTTTGCCAGCGCCACCGTGGGTCAGGAGCGGCGTTATTGCGCTCTCCCAGCCGACGATCCCTGGGCCCGCAGGCGTTCGGTCCGCCTCGGCGAGGTGCCGGAGCGCACGTTGCTGATCGACCGGCGCACCGGGACGACGACGCCAGATCTGTGGCCGGAGGGGACGCGGCCGCGCATCCAGGAAACGCGCGATATCGATGACTGGCTCGCGGTTATCGCCGCGGGCGGCGGCATCGGGATCACCCCCGAGGGAACCACGGCCCAGTACCGGCGCGACGGCGTCGTATTCCGCCCGCTGCGCGACGCGCCGCCAGTCGATGTACACGTGATCTGGCGACGGCATGATCCGCATCCCTCGACGCACGCGGCAGTGGCGCTGCTCACGGAGTTGTACCGGCACTCATCCTGACTCACTGAGGGCCCTGGCCAGCGCCTGCTCAGCCTCGGCGGCAAGCCTCGCCACGAGATCGGCAGCGTCGTCAATGTCCGTGATCAGGTCGATGGCCTCGCTGGCCCATACCGGGCCGGGCGGCAGTTCACCGGCCGCGACCGCGTCTTGGTAGGCCTGCCGGGCCGCGGGGTCGGCCGCGAATTCCTTTTCGCGGCCGCGCCACTGGTCGTAGATCCGATTCCGCAGGGTCCGCGCTGCCCACTTGGACGGCCAGGGCGCCCCCCTGGCGATGTCGGAGATCCGGCTGCGCTCGGTATCCTCACCGCGGCCGTCGATGATCGCCTTGGAACATAGCCCGGCACGAGGGCCTCGCGGCAGACCAGGAACCGGGTCCCGAGCAGCGCGCCTGCCGCCCCGAGGGCCAGCGCGGCGGCCACGCCCCGGCCATCGGCGATCCCGCCGGCCGCCAGCACCGGCACCGGCGCGGCCAGGTCGACAACGACCGGGACGAACGGCAGCGTGGATCGCCGTCCGCCGTGCCCGCCGGCCTCTGTGCCCTGGGCCACGATGACGTCGGCCTCGACCTCCAGCGCCTGCCTGGCCTCATCGAGGTCCGTCACCTGGACGATCAGCATTGCTCCCGCGCGGCGGACGGCCTCGACCAGTGGCCGCGGGTCACCGAATGACAGCATGACGGCGCGCGGTCGGTAGGCCAGCGCGCGCTCCAGCGTGGCGGCGTCGGTCGCCCAGCTCTGAAACCCGACGCCCCAGGCCTTCGAGGTGCTCGACGTGACGATCTGTAGCTCGCGCTCCAGCCAGCCGGGATCCTCCCGGCCGCCGCCGATGATCCCGAGCCCGCCGGCGTTGGAAACGGCTGCCGCCAGCGCGCCCCCGGACATTCCGCCCATCGGTGCCAGCGCTATGGGGTGCGGCAGCGAGAAAAGTTCCGTGAACGCGGTGCGCAACGGCATGCAGCCATTGTCGCCGACGATGCCGGATCGCTATTCGCGGCGGAGCGCCATCATCCGGCCGCCCGGCTCAGGCGCTGCCTTGCCTGCTCGTAAAGGCCGGCTGGCAGTGGCCCCTTCTCGGCGACGGCGACGTTGGCCCGCAAGTGATCGATGCTGGATGTCCCGACGATCGTCGTCGACAGGGCGGGGTGGCTCAGCGTGAATCGCAGCATGAACTCCATGCGGGGCATGCCGTCGAGCGCGTCCTCGATGCCCGAGTCCTGCCACCGGCGATGTCCCTCGCCGTCGGCCAGGCCGATCGGCCCGCGGCTCCAGTCCTTATCGTCGGCGGGCGCGCCGCGGGCCACGCCCCCGCGGATCAGCGTCCCCGCCCCGCCTGCCGCGGCCGCGCTGATCAGCTCCTCGTGCTCGCGCTGGATCGCGGAGTACGGGATCTGGAAGGCGTCGAACACGCCCATCGCGATGTGGTCGGGCAGGTTGGGCAGCAGTCCGGACATCCCGAGGAAGCGAACCTTGCCCTCATCCCGCAGGGACTGCATCGTCTCGACGGTCTGGTCCGCTTCCAGCCGCGCCCGGCTGGGTGACATGTGCACCTGGAGGAGGTCGAGCCGGTCGGTGCCCAGCCGGCGCAGGCTCTGCTCCACGTCGGCCCTGACGTTAGCGGGGCTGTAATCGTGCGGGTACGGCGGCGTGGCGTCAGCCGGCGGTTCAATCGGGCATCCGCACT
>JASHUE010000821.1:0-3922 GCA_030040195.1 Streptosporangiaceae bacterium
CCCGGCGGGTGGAGTGTTCCAGCTTCTTGCCCCGGTAGAGGAGCCGCGCCCAGATCGAGTTCGGTCGGGCCAGCCGCACCGCCCCGATGAACCCGACCGGTGGCAGGAACAGGCCGAACAGCCCCGACCGGTACTTGCCCTTGAGGACACAGACCAGCGCCAGGCAGCCGTCGATCACCAGGACGCCTGTCGCGCTGATCCGCAGCGAGAACTCGGCGCTGTCGACATTCGCCACCCGCACCGGGCTGAATCCGACCAGGGCCAGCCCGAGGCAGGCCGCGACCAGGCTGACCGCCTCGACTGAGAGCTGGCCCTCGCCGCTCCAGTAGACATCCTGGAGGTGCAAGATCAGCGCAAACTCATCCAGCACGAGCGACGTCCCGATCCCGACTGCGACCGCGGAAAACGAGAGCCAGCCCATCGTGGCGGGCCCGCCAACCGCCGTGAACGCTCCGATCATGAGCAGGATGATGCCGGGCACGGAGTGGTGAATATGCGTCCCCCCGGCCGTGACATTACGGAACGGGCCGCGCCCGTCACGTATCAGCCGGGTGATCGCCCGCGTCGACAGGAACGTGACCACGAAGGAAAGGAAGCACAGCATCAGCGGCAGCTTGCCGGCCGCGATCACGTCGCGGTGCCACCACGAGAGCATGACGACCACCCTAGGCGCCTTGGCGTGTGCCGACGACCGGGCGATCTCGCCGATCAAGCGGCCATGCCGGTGCTCGACGTGGTGCCGCGAGGCTCCGGGCGGGGTCTGTTGATCCGGGCGTTCAGCTACCGGGCTGGCGCGAGGCCGGCTGAGCCGTCGCGGGGCCGGCCGTTCGGCTGGTAGGTGAGCAGGTCACCGGGCTGGCAGCCGAGGGCCTCACAGATGCCGGCCAGGGTGGTGAACCGGATGGCCCGCGCCCGGCCGTTCTTCAGGACTGACAGATTGACGATGGTGATTCCGACCCGTTCGGCCAGCTCGGTCAGCGTCATGCCGCGGTCGGCGAGCAGGTCGTCCAGCCGGACGGCGATCGGCGTGCCGACGTCGTCCAGGTCCTGGTCGCCGAGGGCGGGATCGCTCTCTTGCGGGCCTTCGGCGCTGCCACGCCGGGCCATCACACCGTGCCCTCGATTTCGTCTTCCATTGCCGCGCCGAGCCGTACGATGCGGGCGAAGGTGAGCAGGGCGGCCCCTGCCAGCGCGGGGACCGGCACAAGCGCCCGCAGCGCCGCGGTGGCGATCCAGCCAGCTCCTTCCGGACCAGGCGCCACCAGCGAATCGAGCAGCAGCCCCGTCGCTAGCTGCCCGATTGCGGCGGCAAGTACCGAGCCGACGATGATGTACCAGCCCAGCGCCCGAGCGGCGGCGGCCACCGGAACGGCGAAGGGTCCGCGGCGGCGGGCGATCATCAGCAGCCGGCCCAGCAGCAGAAGGATCCCGGCCCACAGCAGGACCTGCGGGACGGCTGTCAGCGAGTACAGCAGGTGCTGACCCAGCCCGGGATGCAGTGCGCACGCCGACAGCGGCGCGTTCGCCGGCTGCAGCCGAGCCCCCGGCTCGGCGGCGTACGCGCCGGTGAAGGGATTGCCCCCGGAGCTGCCGCCGATGTTCGGGTCGGTGACGCAGATCTGCGTGTGCCCCAGGCCGCTCAGCGTGCCCGTTCCTACCAGCGTGGCCACCATCGCCAGCGTCAGCACGGCCGCGAATGCTGAGGCGAAGACCAACGTTGTGGTCGCCAGCGGCTCCGTCAGCTTCCTGTAGCCGGTCACCATGACTTCTCCGCTCATCCCGCTAGCCAACCTGCGGCTCAGGGCGCGCAGGCGCTCTTTATCGAAAAACGATATTATCGAATAGCGATAACATCGTCAATGCCGGCGCCGCGGCGGCGCCGAGGGTGCCAGCAGGCCGAGGCTACGTGCGGACTCGACCGCTTCGGTCCGGCTGTGGACGTCCAGCTTGGCGTAGATGTTGCGCATGTGCGTCTTGACGGTGGTCGTCGATACATACAGTTCGCCAGCGATCTCGGGGGCCGACAGGTGCGTCGGCAGGTACCGGAGTACCCGGAGTTCGCTCCGGCTGAGCTGCTCCACGGCCGATCTTGGCCTGACTGGCTGGGTCGCAGGCACCTTGACCGCAAGCAGGTCGAGGATCTCGGAGATCAGCGGAGCGCGGCCGGTAACCTGCTGTGCATGGCGCGCGAGAAGTTCTGGCACGGGATGCAGCAGGAACCAGAGCAGGGCGCGGTCGGCCTCGGCCAGGTCAAGGGCACGCTCCAGCGCGTACCCGCAGGCGGCCGCGTCACCTAGGGCGTTCCGCGCCGTGGCTTCCAGCAGGAAGGCTTCGATCAGCCAAGCCCGCCAGCCCGCGCGGGCCGAGCCGCTCAGGACCGGAGCGACCACGACCGTTGCGCCCTTCGGGTCGTCCTGGGCGAGCCGCAGCAGCCCGGTGGCGATCCGCATCTCCGCGCGATCGCGGCTGGATTCGGAGATGTCGGCAATGACCTGCTCAGCCCGGTCTATCTCGCCGAGGCGAACCAGCGCCCAGACTAGCCAGGCCCGCAGGGGCCGGACGAGCGGATGTGCCCCGCCGAGCGGCTCGCCGGCCTGAAAGGCCGCGAGCGCCTCAGCGGGCTGGCCGCGCCCGAGCTCAAGCTGGCCACGGAGGTACTTGATACCCATGGCCACGACGGGCCTGGTCTCGGCGCTGATGGTTCGCTCGGCACGCTGCACCCAGGCATCGGCTTCGTCCAGCCGACCCTGCCAGGCCAGTGCAGACCCGAATGTCATATAAGCAAGGCCGGCGAACGGGTCGTCGGTCCAGCCATGCCGTTCGGCCAGTTCGATGGCCTGCCCGCTGGGCCCCGTGGCCAGCGGAATCTTCCGTGTCAGCTCGATTGCCCCCCGATAGACCAGGGCCATGAACTCCAGATAGGGCCGCTTGATCCGCCGTGCCAGCGCGACCGCCTGGTCCAGATGCGCCTCGGCCTGGGCAGGCTGTCCCGTCCACGTCTCGCTGTCGCCAAGGCTGATCAAAGCGAGCGCGCGCAGGTCCGCTCCGAGGCCGGGCTCGGCTGCCTCCAGCGTCTCGGCGGCCGCGAGCAGCCGCCGGGCCAGCTCGCCCCTGGCCCGCTGGTCGCCGGTCTGCTCGACCATCAAGAGCCGCACGACATCCAGCAGGACGTTAGCCTGCGCCGGCTTGACCTCTCGTCCTGAGGCCGACGCGTTCTCGGCCAACGCCAGGTATCGCTGCGCGGCGCCCAGCGAGCCTTGCGCCAGTTCGTCACCCGCTGCCGCCGCCGCCAGTTCGGCGTCGGCACGGGCAGCCGCTGCAGGAAAGCCGCCCATGAGAGCGTGCACTGTCGCGCTACGCCCGTCAAGATAAAGGCCTAGCCAGTGCCTGGCCACGAGGCTTGCTGCCAGTGCCCAGTTCTGTGCCGCCTGGGCGTGCCGAATCGCCTCGACCGGATAGCCGTTCCTGGCCAGCCATCCGGCCGCCCGCTCGTGCAGTGCGGCAACCTGTTCGGGCTCGGAATTCCGCAGCTCGAGCTGGAGAAGGTCGGCAAAGAGATGGTGATAGCGGAACCACGAGCGCGCTGTGTCCAGCGACACGACAAACACGTTCGCGCTTTCCAGCATCTGGAGGGTCCGCTCACCGCCCGTGCCGCCAGTCAGCAAGTCGGCCAGCTCGCCGTTGACCCGTTCCAGGACGCTGGTTCGCAGCAGTAGCCGCCGGACATCCGGAGGCTGACGTTCCAGCACCTCGGCCAGCAGGTACTCGGTCACCGTGCGCTCCGTGCCGGAGAACTCCGCCGCGAATCGCTCTGGATTGGCATGCCCGGCCAGGGACAGCGCGGCCAGCCGCAACCCGGCGACCCAGCCCTCGGTTCGCTCGTGCAGCTTTGCCAGTGCCACATCGGTCAGTTCCACCCCGG
>JASHUE010000822.1:0-8349 GCA_030040195.1 Streptosporangiaceae bacterium
CCGGCGCAGCGGCTGCTGGCCGCGACGCTCATCGACATGGTGCTCCGGCTCGACCCGCTCGTCACCGAGGTGATCGTCGACGCGCCGCACGAGGACACCATCGTCGCCGACCTGACCACGCGGGTGCCAATCGTCGTCACCGAAGTGCCGACGATCGTGGCGGACTACTCGATCGGGATCGGGACGGCCGGCGACGGCGTCGACATGGTCGCCGACGCCGCCGGGTGGATTGCCGCCATCGGCACCACCGCCGGCGCCGCGGATGATGGCAACCCCATCGGTGCGCTCGCCGGTGCCGCGCTCACTGCCGCCGAGGCGTTCAAGTGGACGTTCACCACGACGTACCCGGACCGTCCGGCGGCGCTGCAGCTCACCCCCTGGGCTGGAACCTTCTCGTTCTTCTCCTACGCCGACGACGGCGCGAGCCCGCCGCTGGCCGACGTCCGCATCGACACGACCCTGATCGGTGCCGGCGGAGTTGGCGCCGGGTTCATCCGGGCCATCGGGGCGCTCGGCCCGCGAGTCTCCGGCTCGCTCGCCGTCGTCGACAAGGACTTCCTCACCGTCGACAACCTGAACCGCGTGTCGTACGCAACCCTCGACGCTGCACTCCGTCGCGAGCAGAAAGTCATCGAGGCGACGGCGTTCCTGCGGCACCACTGCCCCCAACTCGTCGTGACGCCGCACCACCTGACCTTCGACACCTTCAAGCGCCGGATCCCGCGGCGCGAGGACCGGACGTACGACGTCATTGTCACCGGCCTCGACAACGACGACGCCAGGTGGGAAGTCCAGCGCGACCTGCCCCGGATCCTCATCGACGGCGCTACCGGCCGCGACATGGTGGCTCGGGTCGAGCGGGTCGAGTTCGGCCAGTACGGCTGCCTTGGCTGCTCGCGAGTTCCTGCACTCGCAGAACCGGGCCAGGCAGTGAACTGCGACGCGCCGCCGGACGAGGTTGCACCCTCGCTCTCGTTCCTCCCGGCGTTTCCCGGCATCCTGGCGGCAGGCGAGGTCATCAAGGAAGCGGGCGCACGTGGCGGTCTGCGAGGGCGGTTCGACCACGTCTTCCGCTACGGGCCGAACCCAGATCTAGCGGGCACACCCGGGTTCCGCGCGGACTGCACCGTCGGCTGCCAGCGGTCATCGAAGCTGGCGCAATACGGCCGCAAGTATCCGCCTGCCGGGGCCCCCGATGCCTAGTTCCCCGATCCTGAGCAGCTAGCACAGGCTGCGCTCCAAGCGGCAGGCATGGCCTGCCCGCAATTGCCGACTGCGACTGGTCGGGTTATTGCGGCGTTGGCCATCGTTCGTGCTAATTCGCCGCTTACGAGTTGCTGTGGCGCCAGGTCCGCCGCGCGGCGGAGACTGCCGCGTCCGGGCGGCCAGCGCGGAATCCGGGTGGCCAACAGTCACGGGTGCTGCAGCCCGTGCTAATGAGCCCGTGGCGACGAGCGCAGAGCGACAACTCGGTCCAGAACAGTCGGCGGGGAACGTGCTCGCCGTCGCGACCGGCATCGAGGAGCACAACGAGTACGCCAAGGCCTTCATCGAGGCGCTGCCGCTGATCAAGCGGCGCTGCCCGGGCGCGCGCACCAGCGGCGGCATCTCGAACCTGTCGTTCTCCTTCCGCGGCAACGACGCGGTGCGCGAGGCGATGCACTCGGCGTTCCTGTTCCATGCCATCAAAGCTGGCCTGGACATGGGCATCGTGAACGCCGGCCAGCTCGTGGTGTACCAGGACATCCGGCCCGACCTGCTCGAGCTTGTCGAGGACGTGATCTTCAACCGGCGTGAGGACGCCACCGACCGGCTGGTCGCGTTCGCGGACACGGTCAAGGGCTCCGGCACCAAGCGCGAGATCGACCTGTCCTGGCGGGACGCCCCGGTGGAGAAGCGGCTCGCGCATGCGCTGGTGCACGGCATCGTCGACTTCATCGAGGCCGATACCGAGGAAGCCCGGCTGCTCGCCGACCGGCCGCTCGACGTGATCGAGGGCCCGCTGATGGACGGCATGAAGATCGTCGGCGACCTGTTCGGCTCCGGCAAGATGTTCCTGCCTCAGGTGGTCCGCAGTGCCCGGGCGATGAAGCGCTCGGTGGCGTATCTCGAGCCGTTCATGGAGGCCGAGAAGGAGCAGGCGGCCAAAGATCAGGACCTTACGGCCGGGAACGACTCGGCTGGGGCTGACGCCAGTTCGTCCGGCGGCGGCCGGCGGGGCCAGCGCTCGCAGGGCAAGATCGTGCTGGCCACCGTCAAGGGCGATGTGCACGACATCGGCAAGAACATCGTCGGCGTGGTACTCGGCTGCAACAACTACGAGGTCATCGACCTCGGCGTGATGGTGCCGACCGCGACCATCCTGGACACCGCGATCGCCGAGGGGGCGAGCGCCGTCGGCCTGTCCGGGCTTATCACCCCGTCGCTGGACCAGATGGTCGGCGTGGCCGAGGAGATGCAGCGCCGCGGCCTCAGCCTGCCGCTGCTGATCGGCGGGGCGACCACGTCCAGGCAGCACACCGCCGTCCGGATCGCGCCGGCCTACGACCAGCCGACCGTGCACGTGCTGGACGCGTCGCGGGTGGTCGGCGTGGTGTCCGATCTGCTCGACCCGGTCCGGTCGGCGGAACTGGCCCGGGCGAACAGCGCGGACCAGGAGCGGCTGCGCGCCGAGCACGCGCAGAAGCAGCGACGGCCGCTGGCACCGCTCTGGCAGGCGCAGGGCAACCGGGAGACAGTCAGCTTCGACGACCTGGCAGTGCCGTCGTTCACCGGGACCAGGATCGTCGAGCCGGATCTGCGGCGGCTGCGCGAGCTGATCGACTGGCAGTTCTTCTTCCTCGCCTGGGAGCTGAAGGGCAGGTACCCGGCGATCCTGGAGCAGCCGGCTGCCCGCGAGCTCTTCGACGATGCGAACGCGCTGCTCGACGAGATCATCGAAGCCGGGCTGCTGCAGGCCCGCGGCGTCTTCGGGTTCTGGCCCGCGCACGCCGACGGTGACGACATCGTGGTGCACGACGGTCCGGTGTTCCCGATGCTGCGCCAGCAGATGGCCCGCACCGACGACCGGCCTAACCGCTGCCTGGCCGACTATGTCGCCCCGGCTCAGCCTGTGCCCGCTAGGACTGGGCCCGGCGGCGATCACATCGGGGCGTTTGCCGTGTGCGTGGCCGGCGCGGAGGAGCTCGCGCGCCGGTACGAGCGGGAGAACGATGACTACAAGGCGATCACGGTCAAGGCGCTGGCTGACCGGCTGGCAGAGGCGTCCGCCGAGTTCGTGCACCTGGAAGCACGCCGCGCCTGGTACGAGCCAGCCGCCGAGCCGACCATCGAGGACCTGCATGCCGAGCGGTTCCGCGGCATCAGGCCCGCGTTCGGCTACCCGGCCTGCCCGGATCACTCCGAGAAACGCAAGCTCGTCGACCTGCTGGACGCCGGGCGGATCGGCGTCGGGCTGACCGAGTCGTTCGCGATGACCCCGGCCGCCAGCGTGAGCGGGCTGCTGCTCGCCCACCCGGTCGCTCGCTACTTCGCGGTCGGGCGCATCGGCAGGGACCAGGTCGAGAACTACGCAGCGCGCAAGGGCGTCTCGGTGGACGAGGCTGAGTACTGGCTCGGCCCGAACCTGTCCTACGAGCCGGTCGTCGCCGCATCGGCCTAGGCCCGGAGAAACGCGAGTACCGCGAGGACGCGGCGGTTGTCGTCCTGGGTGTCGCTGAGTCCCAGCTTGTCGAAGATGCGGCGAACGTTGCCCTCGACCGTCTTCTCGGACAGGAACAGCCGCTGCCCGATCGCGGCGTTCGTCCGTCCCTCCGCCATGAGAGCGAGCACCTCGCGCTCCCGCGACGTGAGCACGCTCAGCGGCTCAGCCAGGCCGCTGCGGCCCGCCAGGCGTGCCACGATGCTCGGGTCGACGACGCACTCGCCTGCTACGACTCGCTCGACCGCGTCGACGAGGACCGCCACCTGGGACACCCTGTCCTTCAGCAGGTAGCCCACGCCTGTCGGGAACGATTCAAGCAGGCGGAAGGCATAACCGGCATCCAGGTACTGGGACAGCACGAGTATCGCCGTTTGCGGCCGGCGAGCCCGGAGCAGGTCGGCAGCGCGCAGTCCCTCATCGGTGAACGTGGGCGGCAGGCGGATGTCGATGATCGCGACATCAGGCCGCGACGCGTCGGCGGCACGCAGGAAAGCCTCGGTATCGCCCTCGGACGCGACCACCTGCATCCCCGCCTCGGCAAGCAGCCGCGCCAGGCCCTCCCGCAGCAAGACCTGGTCGTCGACAAGGGCTACTCGCATGGCAGCACCATCGTGAGCTGGTAACCGCCGTCGTCGCGAGTTGTCTGCAGCAGCCCGCCGGCGGCTGCGACCCGGTCAGTGACATGAGCTGGCGGCCAGTCCGTTGCCGGCGTCGCGCCCTGGTAACCAAGGCGGACGACGACATCACCGGCGCGTCGGCGGATGGCGATGGACAGGCCTGGCGCCGATCTCGTGTCCGCCTCCCTCGCCATGTCGGTCACGAACCGGTAAGCGGCCCGCTCGACGGTGTCAGGAAGGCGGTCCTCGGGAACCTCGGTGATGCTCACCCGACTGCGGGCTTGCTCCGCCACGCTGCGCACGGCGCCGGCAAGCCCCTCGACTTTGAGAGTGGCGGTGCTGATCCCGTGCGCGAGCTGGCGCAGTTCGGCGAGGGCCTGCTCGGCCGCTGCATCTGCGCTGCCGAGCCTGGCAGCGAGAACGGCTGCGGGCTCCTGCGCCGCGCGCATCCCAGCCAGCCCGAGCGCATAGCGCAGGGCGACCAGGCGCTGCTGAGCGCCGTCGTGCAGGTCGCGCTCCAGTCTCGCCCGGGCGGCATCAGCTGCGTCGACCACCAGCGAGCGCGCCGCGCGAAGGTCGTTAGCACGCGCTCGTGCTCCTGCTTCCATGCGCTCGGCGTCGAGCAGGATCCTGGCCGCCGAGACTGCCCCGGTCACGGCTGCGCTGTCGGGCCTGACATCACTACTGTGGATGACGGCCGCGATGTTCTCGCCCGCCTCCGTCACCATGGTGAGGTTCCGCCGCGGCAAGGTCACCGGCTGGCCGTGATGATCGCGCCAGGTCCCGTCTGCTATCGGGTAGGCGACGCGCAGGCCGAGGTCCCCAAGGGCGGCGCCCAGGGCGCTCGCGGCACTGCCGGCCGGATCGCCTGCTAGCGCGATGGCCGCCCTGGTTACCACGCGCATGGCGCGCGCCGCCTGCCACGCCGGCCGGGCCACAGCAGCCGCGAGGCCGAGCAGGCACAGGCCGGCTGCCGCACGCCAGCCGTAGCTGGCCGCGTCACCAGACCCGCTGATCAGCACCACCGTCGCGCCGCCTGCGCAGGAGAGAGCAAAGGCAACTGCCGCGGTGTCTGCCGCAAGCCCGGACGGCGGAGCTGACCAGCCATGGCGCCGCGTCGCGCCGAATAGGCCCGCTCCAAGCCACGCAGCCGCCGTTATTGCCGAAGCGATCGTGAGCTTCGCGCCGAGAGTCGTCATCGCCGCGCTGAGCCCGGCATCGTGTGCCAGCACGATCAGGTCACTCGGGCAGTCGGTGCAGCCAGTGTCGCGAGGGCTGGCAGCAATGGCCGCGAGGGGACCATCAGCCAGTGCTCCGGCCGCGGCAAGCAGTGCAGCCAGGCCGAGCAGGGCCGGCAGAATAGTCGGTGCCCGCGGACCGGCTGCGCTCGGCACGAGGGAGCCTGACTGCGCGGGCCGACGGCGCCAGCGCCCGGCTAGTACAAGTGGAAGCGCAGCCGCGGCCGTAGCGAGACCAGCGGTGAACGCGACGGCGCCAGGGCCCGCCGGGTTCGCCCACTCGGCGATCAGCCAGCAGGCTCCCGCGAGCGGAAGCAGCCATAGGTCCCGGCCTCGTCCGGCGCGGCCGCCGGTGACGATAAGAGCAACTCCCGCTGCTACCTCAACAACCTCGGCGGCAACCGATGGCCCGGCTAACGAGAACGACCCGCCCGCGCGCAGCACGCTGATCGTCACGCCCGCCAGCACCGCTGCGACCACAGCCCAGATGCACAGGCGCGCCACGCACTCACGATTGCAGGGATAGCACCGGACCGAAAGAGGGTTAACGCGCTAATCATCAGCCGATTGGCTGTTGCACTATGGCCAGCTAAGTCCACCATTGCAGCGGGAGGTCAGCGATGGATGATGGTCGGCTGGGTGCGGGGACCCACTATCGCGTACGTCGCGGATGGGTGGCATTAGCTGCCCTCGTGGCGGTGCTGGCGGCTGGCTGCGCTGCTGCCGGCACGAGTAAATCCGGGGGCTTGCCTGAGGCGCCTGTGCACGGGACGGTGACGCTCACATTCGCCAGCGGTGACGTACTGCCAGTGGACTCGACCTTCATGGCCCTGGTAGCCAAGGACTCCGGCGGGCATCTCAAGCTCCGGCTGCTGGCCGACAACGGCCGGTCGACGGCCATCGACCAGACGCTCGCACAGGCGCTGCTCAGCGGAAGGCTTGATGTCGCGGATATCGGCTCGCGGGCCTGGGAGAGCTTTGGTGCCGAGGCTTTCCGCGCTTACCAGACCCCGTTCCTGATCACCAGCCGTGAGCTGCTGGACCAGGCGGCGACCGGGCGCGTCGAGTCCGAGCTCCTCGCCTCGCTGAAGCCACTCGGGATCACCGGCCTCGCGATCGTCCCCTTGAGCATCAGGTACATCTTCTCGACCCGGCCGCTCACGACGCTGGATCAGTTCGCCGGAGCGAAGATCAGGATCAACGTATCTCAGACCAGCAGCCTCGTCATTGACGCGCTAGGAGCGACTTCAGTGACCTCGGTGGCAACGGGGCCCGCCGCGGTAGCGGCGCTGCGCGATGGTGCGCTCACCGGTATCGAGTCCGACCCTTTCACTGCCGCGGAGAATGGTTACGTAAGCGTCGCTCCCTACGTCGTGGTCAACGCACCGCTCTTTGGCAGGACCACCACGTTCGCGGTCAACTCCAAGGTGCTGGCCGGGCTGCCAGAAGCCGACGCCGGGTGGCTGCGGGAGGCCGCACAGCAGGCCGCCAGCACCGACGCCTTCGGGGAAACGGACCAGGCAGCATGGGCGTCGGCGTGCGGCGCAGGACTGCGACCGCTGGCGATCACGCAGCAGCAATTCACCGCCTTGCACAATGCCGAGGCCATCGTCTACGCCGGGCTGTCCTCCGACCAGCTCACGGCGCTGGTGATGGACCAGATCGGCGGCATGGCCGTCACTGAGCCCCGGATGGACGGCTGGGCGACCTGCGGCAACGTCGGGGTCTCCGCGTCGTCACCGACCCGGCAGCTCGACGGAACCTACTCGCAGACCGTCACGGAAGCCGAGGACATCGCCTCCGGCGACCCATGCCCCCACTGCGGCAACGCCGGCACGTACCGCCTTGTCATCGACGACGGCCGGTACGCGCTCTACCACCCGGTGTCGATCGACGACACCGATACCGGTAACGCCGCGAATGCCTTCCAGTCGATCTGGCGGCCGACCGACCCGGCCGAGGTGGGGACTATCTCGATAGCAGGCGACCAGCTCACCTACGTGCCCGAGGTCGGCCAGCAGTGGGGCTCGGAGCCGGGGACCTACACCTTCGTGCTGTACCGCGGCGTCCTGACCCTGCACCTGGTCGCCGGGGGCGACGACTTCAACGACTTCGTTCCGTGGCGGCAAGCCAGCTGACCGGTCCGCTGCGCACATCCCGGCACCTGGCCGCCGCCTGACGGCACAGGGCGCCGCGGACAGGCGCCAGCCGTAGCTCCGCCTCATCTCACCAGGACACGCCATGAGCTCTCCTCAGCCTGCCCTCGTACCAGCACGGCCATCCCGCGATGCACCTACCGAAAGGAGCACGACATGAACCGCTTGATCCGACACCGTGCCGTCACCACGTTTGCGGCCACCTGCACTGCCGCCTGCGCGGCAGCCCTGCTCACGCTCACCGCCGTGGCCACTGCCGCGGCGGCGGAGCACCCGCCCCAGGCACCGACCACGCTGGCATCGGCCGGCGACACGGCGGTCCAGCTTGGCGGCAGTCCCGGGGTGCCAGCGGTGAACCCGCGGACGGACACGGTGTACGTGCCGATCCAGTGCACGACCAGCGCGTGTTCCACGCCGGGGCATGTGGTCGATGTCGTCAATGCCGCGCGATGCAGCGCGGCAAACTCGTCCGACTGCCGGGTGGTGGCGACGGCCAGGACTGGCAGCGGCCCGCTGGCCGCTGTGGTCGACACCGCTAGCGACACCGTCTACGTAGTAAACGGAAGCGGCACCGTTTCGGTCCTGAACGGGGCGCGGTGCAACGCTGCGGTGACCAGCGGATGCGACCGGCCAGT
>JASHUE010000087.1:0-4922 GCA_030040195.1 Streptosporangiaceae bacterium
GCACTGGCCAAGCTCAGAGACAGCGCCGAGCTGGCCGGCTGGGGTGGTGGCCGATGAGCATCAGCGAGGAGTCGCGGCTGCGCCGCCAGCTGGGCGCCGCAATGGACTCGTATGAGCCCGGCCCCATGCGGCTGGAGGCGATCGTCGCCGATGGCCGGTCGATCCTGATCCGCCGACGGATCACGGTGGCGCTTTGCCTGGTCGCGGTGCTGGCGGCGGCCTCGCTCATTCCGCTGGCGCTGCGAGCGCCGGCTCGGCCGGCACCGAGTTCGCCGCTGCACTACCGGGTCACGGTAGTGCCGGCCCGCCCGCCGGAACGGCCGCTGATCCCGACGTACGGGACGACTAACTCGACGCCCATCGCCTCCGGCCGGATCGATGGCAGGCCATGGCTGGGGAGCCTGTACCAGTCCGGCGGCAATGTGGGCCTCGGGGATGGCAACGTCTCACTGCCGGGAGACGGCCTCGGCGGCCCGCCGGCCGCGACCCGGTCGGGCGCCCCGGCCACCATCTTCAGCGCCGAGGACAGTCCCTACTACTGGACCGACTACGGGATCGTCCGGTCAGACGTGTCTTACCTGCACGTGCGGCTGACCAACGGCCAGGTCCTGACGATCTGGCCCGTGGCGCTCTTCGGGCCCCGATACGCGCGTTACTTCGCTTTCGCCGTGCCGACCACCGGCGACGTGACCGGGATCGCGGCCTACTCCGCCCGTGGCGAGATCGGATACACCCTCCCGTTCACGTTGTACGGCGCGTATCAGGCGCACTGGCTGTCGCCGGGCCAGCCCGCCCGGCCCCGGCCCGCGCGCTACCTGATCGGGCAGGGCACCGTGCGCGGCGGTCCGTGGTCAGCGTGGGTCTATGCCGGGCCGTGGGGCATCTGCCAGGTCAGCTTCTTTCGCCGGTCCGGTTACCCGGCCGCGCAGTGCCTGCCGCCTCGCCTCTCCGGCCGCGTCGCCGTGGCCCTCAGGAACGACCTGTGGATGATCGGGCCGCTCGGCTGGGAAGAGGCAGGCCACCTCAGCCCCGCGATCGAAGTCGTCCAGGCGGCACCGGAGGTCAGCTACCTGATCCTGACCAGGGCCGACGGCACGACATTCCGGGTCAACGCGGTCCGCGTGGGCCCGGCCAGATACTGCGCGTTCCCGACCTACTATTTCCTCTTGAGCAACAGGACCGGGGCCGCGACGGTCGTGCGCTGGGTCGCTTACGACGCCGCCGGGCAAAGGCTCGCATCGGGGTCGGCGCTCGTACGCTGACTCACGCCGCAGCGCGCAGCAGGGGCTGGGTCAGGCACGTCGGGCCTCCGTCGCCCTTGATCGAGATCTCCGAGCCGTCGTAGACGTGCACCTCGCAGCCGCTGGCCTCCAGCGCGGCGCGGGTCTGCGGGTTGCCGTCGACCATGACCACCACGCGGGGGCGAACAGCCAGGACGTTGCAGGCCATCGTCTCGTACTCCTCGGGCGGGACCGGCACGACGCGCACGCCGCGCCCGGCCAGCTCCTCCATCAGCGGCACCGGCGCCAGCGGCGGGTACACGACGGCCAGGTCGCTGGCGACCGGCGAGATCACCGACATCAAATGCAGCACGTGCTGAGGCCCGCGATCGTGCGGCATGTCAACCGAGGCCACAGCCGTGCCCTCGACCGCGAGGATCTCACGGAGCTGGCGCACGCCGTGGGCGTTGGTGCGGTAGCTGCGGCCGACCAGCACCGAGCGCTCGTCCAGCCAGATAATGTCGCCGCCGTCGGCTCGCGCCGCGCCGGTCAGCTCGCCGACGACAGGGACGCCGGCCGCTTCAAGCGCGACTCCGAGCAGGCCAGGCTCGGTGGCGCGGATCGGCTTGGCCATCTGGAAGAGCACCGCGCCGCGGCCGGTCACCATTCCCGCGTCCCTGACGTAGGTGGCATCGACCAGCCCGTCGACCCGGGCGGCCAGCTCCACCTGGCAGCCCAGGTCGGTCAGCAGCTGGCAGAACAGCTCGTGCTGGCGAGCCAGCAGCACCGGGTCGGGCGGCCGCCAGTTCGCCACCGCGAAGTCACCGGAGGCAGCCGGCGGGCGCAGCAGCACGCGGCGCAGCGGCGCCACCATCGATCGCACGCCGAAGGCCCGTGCGCCAAAACCCTGTCCAGCCGCCATCAGCCGACAGGGTCGGAGTGCGCGAGGGTCTCGGCGGAGATGTTGATGCCAAGCAGTCCGGCGCGCCGCTTGCGCTCGCCGAGCAGCCAGAACACGAGCCCGAGCAGCACCATTCCGGCCAGTGACCCGAGCGTGGTCCACTCAAAGAAACGCCGGTCCACGCCCCAGCTGGCCTGCATCGAGTACGACTGCCCGAACATCGCGTTGATCGCACCCGGCCAGACCAGCGTGACCACCGTGACGACGACGAACAGCTCGGTGATCACCACGGCGGCCCACGCCCCGGCCATGCCTCCGGGCACGCGGTACGGCCGGTCGACGTTCGGGTACCGCCGCCGCAGGATGGTCAGCGCCGGGAAAATGAACAGGTAACTGAGCGTCGTGGTGGAGACGGTCAGCGCCAGCATGACGGCGAAGAAGCTCGCCAGGCTGCCGTGCGTCGCCACCAGCACAATCACGCACATCGCCGACGCGACCACGCCCGAGGACAGGTTGACCGCGATCGGGGTGCCGAAGCTGGTGAACCGGCCCATCCAGCCGGGCGCGGCTCCGTCCAGCGCGGCGATCGCCTGCGTTCGGTCCGCACCCTCGAGCCAGACGGCCCCGCTCCCGACGAGGGTCACGATGATCAAGATCGCGAACAGCACGTTCAGCGGGTGCGAGTGCAGGACGCCGTTGGCGACGGACGAGTAGGCGGCCTCGAAGCCGCTGACGTTCGACAAGCTGGCGCTCGGGATGACCAGCACGATGCCGAGGATTACCAGGCCGTACAGGATCGCGGCGATGACGCCCGACCTGACGATCATCTTGGGCACGTCCCGCTTGGGATTGCGCATCTCCTCGGAGGCGCCGTTGGACAGCTCGAAGCCGACCCAGAGGAACACCAGGATCCCGATCGCGGTCAGGAAACCATCGAGCGACGGCTTCAGGTCGCCGACCGTGGACGCGCCCGCGGGCCGGCCGTGCTTGATCAGGAAGGCGATGAACAGCACGCTGAAGATGCCGACCACGACGATCTTCACGAACGTGCCGATGTTCGGGCCCCACTTGCCGATCCTGAACGCGATGATGGCCAGCCCCACCGTGACCCAGGTGAAGGCGAGCCCAACGACGATCTCCCACGTCGTGCTCATGGGCTTGGACAGCACGAACGAGTTGAAGGCCGCGATCGTGGCCGCGGTCAGCGTGCCGCCCACCCACAGCGGGTTCGACAGCCAGTACAGGATCGCGGTCACCGCGCCCGCCGGCCGGCCGAAGGCCATCCGCGCCCACTCGTAAGGCCCGCCCTCGACCGGGAACGCCGCCCCAAGCTCGGCGGTCAGCATCCCGTACGGGATCAGGAATAGCACCAGCGAGATCACGAGCCAGGTGATCGCCTGCGCGCCGGCCTCGGCCGCCTGGGCCACGCTGTCGAGGCCGACGATCGCGCAGGCGGTGAACAACACAAGGTCGAACCGGCCGAGCACGCGGCGCAGCTTCGCTTTCTCCTGGACGGCGAGTGATCCATCGGTTCCGAGCACGGCATCGGCAGCGGCCACGGTGTCTCCCGAGTGACGAGGGATCTTTGCAGTGACTGTAAGGCCGAGTCCAGGCGATGACCAGACCTCACGCCCTGGCTATCGGTGCCACCCGAGCGCCTGCCGCTGCGATCAGGTCGGAGGGTGCGAGCTCGATCTCCAGGCCGCGCCGCCCGGCACTGCAGAACACCGTGCCGTGCTCGAGTGCCGAAGAGTCGACGATGACCAGCAGGCGCTTGCGGAGGCCGAGCGAGGTGATGCCGCCGGTCACGTATCCGGTCGCGCGCTCGGCCTCAGCCGGCTCGGCCATCGACGCCTTCTTGCCGCCCGCCGCGGTGGCGAGCGCCTTGAGATCGAGGCTGCCGGCCACCGGGACAACGGCCACGGTGAGTGCGCCGTCGACGTCGGCCACCAGCGTCTTGAACACCCGCTCGGGTGCCACGCCCAGAGCCTCGCTTGCCTCCTGACCGTAGGACGGGTGGCGCGGGTCGTGGGCGTAGCGATGCACCGAGTGAGCGATGCCGCTCCTGGCGAGCAGTTCCGTCGCGCGCGTCCCGCCATGACCTGCCATTCGGGCGAGCTTAGTCGCGTGGCCGGCGGAGCGCCTGACGCCCTCAGATCGTCCACTTATGCGCTAGTTCAATGGCTTCGCCAGGCCCCTGCGGCCACGGATAGCGGCTGCGCAGATGGGCTCGTAAGCTCGGGAGCTGCGCGGCCGGCGGTGGTCTTGTGAGGGGACGATGGAGCGGTGACGGAGCCTGTTCTGAGTTTCGCCGGGTTGCTGCGGCAATTTCGGACCGAGGCCCTGTTGACGCAGGAGGAGCTAGCCGAGGCTGCGGGCCTGAGCCCCCGGTCGATCAGCGACCTGGAGCGCGGCATCAACCGCACCGCCCGCAAGGACACCGCCGTGCTGCTGGCTGATGCGCTCAGCCTGACCGGGCAGGTACGAGTGCTGTTCGTCGCGGCGGCACGTGGGCGCGGGCCGGCCGCAGAGGTGCTGGCGGCCAGGCCTAACGGAGCGGCCGGCGGGTCTGCTGCAGCAGCCACGCGGAGCCTGCCGCGCGATATCGGCAGCTTCACCGGCCGCGAGCTCGAGCTGGCGCGGCTCCTGGGAACGCTGGCCGACGTGACTGCGGACGGCGGGCCGCCCGGAATCTGCGTGATTGACGGGATGGCCGGTAGCGGCAAGACGACCCTGGCGGTGCATGCCGCGCACCGACTGACCGGGAGCTTTCCTGATGGGCAGTTCTTCCTTCCGTTGCA
>JASHUE010000823.1:0-11306 GCA_030040195.1 Streptosporangiaceae bacterium
CCGGCACCCATGCCAGTACGTAGACGAGCACGATCGTGGCGGCGATCGCGATGAACCGAAGCTCGGGACTTCGCCACAGCCGCACGAATCCGGCGATGGCGATGGGGAAGGCGAGCAGGCCCAGGTACAGCAGCTGGGCCGGCAGTCCGGCGACGTACTGACCAGGCGTGCTGTTCTCGTGGTGCAGCGCGGAGGCCATGGCCAGCTGCGGCCACCCGTGAGTTGCCTGCCAGACGATGTTCGGCGCCCAGATGAGCGCGGCGATGCCGGCGCCGAGCCAGGGCCAGCGCGTGCCGAGGACTGGACGGTATCCGGACAGGAATATGCCGGCGGCCAGGCCGACGAGCAGCAGGACCATCAGGTTGTTGTCTTCGAGCCCAAGGCCCGCCGCGACGCCGGCGCCCAGCCACCAGCGCGGCCGGTCCCGCAGCAGCGCGGTCGCGACGCAGAGCAACGCGGCTGGCCACGCAAGCAGATCGATCGGCGTGGTGTTGCCGACGTGATCGGCGCCGATCAGCACGGGCGTGCACGCCATCACCAGGGCGGCGAGCACCCGGCCAAGCCGCCCCGCGCCGAACAGCGCCGCCAACCTGGCCGCAAGCACGACGACCGCGCCGCCAGCCAGCGCCGGGATGATCCGGATCGCGGCGGGGCTGACGCCGAGCACCAGGTCGGCGGCCCGGTCGACGAGCGGGGTCAGCGGCGGCTGATCCACATAGCCGAGCGCCAGATGATGGCCAGCCTCGACGAAGTACAGCTCATCCTGCATGAAGCCGTACCGGCTGCTCACCGCGAGCTCGACCGCCACGAACGCGGCGGCGATTACCCACACGAGAGGCGGCACGCGGTCGGTTCGCGATTCCGCCGGACGTGACGCGGTCGTGACCGCGATCGCGGTGCCTCCCGGATCGGCGGCTGTCGTGCGGTGCTCGCTCATCGCCCGCCTCCTGTAAGTCTGCCTGCAGACCGGACCCCCGGCGCCTGGCTCTCAAGGAAATCTGATATCACAATGATATGCAGCTGATAGGCGTCGGCGCAACTGGTTAATTGCCGCGGCGGGCGAGCCACGCGGCCGCAGCTACGCCGGGGCATCGAGGGCGGCACGATCCCCGGCGGCGGCCGCCCTGAGTGCCCGGAGAAGTTCGGCACCAGAAGCAATTCTGTTATGCACTAGCGGCCTCCGGATGTTACCGTTCCCACAGGGGCAAGCACCCCGTGTACCCCGAAGGTACGCACGCGTGACGCCAAGCCTCGGAGGCCTTCGTGACCTGCCCGACCGCCAGCCGCGGCCCGTGGCTGGTAAGCCGTCGTCACATTGACCAGATGCGCGTCTCCAGCGCCATCTGTCGTACTTCCTGCTGATCCAGGTTCCCCGCGCCACTCAGCTCGCCCGGCTCGCCGGCGCGACCGCCGTGCTTAAGCGCAACCCAGCAGCGCAGCGCATCCAGCCACACAGTGCACCCAGCCACACAGTGCACCCGGCCGCACAGCGCACTCACGGCCCAACCAGTAGTAGCGCACTCCAGCAGCAGAAGGACCTCCATGCCATCCCAGCAAGGCAGGCAAACACAGCGCGGTCAGGGCCAGTGGGCACTCGGTCACCACGAGCCACTCAATGCCGCCGAGAGATTCAAGAAGGACGATCCCGGGCTGAACGTCCGCGACCGCATCATCAACCGCTACGCCCACCTCGGCTTCGACTCCATCGACCCGAGCGACCTGCGCGGCCGGTTCCGCTGGTGGGGCCTGTACACGCAGCGCAAGCCCGGCATCGAGGGCGGCCGCACCGGCGCGCTCGAGGACGCCGAGATCGAGGACCCGTACTTCATGATGCGGGTACGAATCCCCGGCGGACAGCTCTCCGGCAACCAGCTGCGCGCGGTCGCGGAGGTCGCCAAGGAGTACGGCCGCGACCTGGCCGACATCACCGACCGGCAGAATGTGCAGTTCCACTGGATCACGATCGAGGACGTGCCGGCGATCTGGCAGCGGCTCGAGGAAGTCGGCCTGTCCAGCATGCAGGCTTGCGGTGACGTGCCGCGCAACATCCTCGGTTGCCCGGTGGCCGGCCTGGACGCCAGCGAGGTCATCGACGCGACCGCCGCGCTGCGAGCAACCGATGCGGTCGCGACCAGCCGGGCCGACCTGACCAACCTGCCGCGAAAGTACAAGACCTCGATTTCCGGCTGCGCCAATCAATGCACCGCGCACGAGGTCAACGACATCGCGTTCGTCGGCGTCCTCGGTCCCGGCGGCGTGCCCGGCTTCGACCTGTGGGTCGGTGGCGGCCTGTCCACCAACCCGATGCTGGGACAGCGCCTCGGCGCGTTCGTCCCTGAGCCGGACGTGCCAGAGGTCTGGGCGGCAGTGACGGCGTTGTTCCGCGACTACGGCTACCGGCGGCTGCGCAGCCGGGCTCGCCTGAAGTTCCTCGTCGCCGACTGGGGCATCGAGCGGTTCCGCGACGTTCTCGAGCGCGAGTACCTGGGCCGCGCGCTCACCGACGGCCCGGCGCCGCCTGTCCCCGCGCCGGGCTCGCGCGACCACCTCGGCGTGCACCGCCAGCGCGACGGCCGCTACTACATCGGCGTCGCGCCCCACACTGGCCGTACCTCGGGCACGCAGTTGTGGCAGGTGGCCGATCTCGCCGAGGCCTACGGCTCCGGGCGAGTCCGCACGACGATCGAACAGAAGCTGCTCATCCTGGATATACGGGAACGATGCGTGTCCGACCTCACCGCCGATCTGGCCGCCATCGACCTCCAGGCCAGCCCGCCGGTGTTCCGGCGCGGGACGATGGCCTGCACCGGAATCGAGTTCTGCAAGCTGGCAATCGTCGAGACCAAGGGCCGGGCCCGCGACCTCTACACCGAGCTCGCGCGGCGGCTCCCCGACTTTGACACGCCCATCTCGATCAACGTGAACGGCTGCCCGAACTCGTGCGCCAGGTTCCAGCTCGCGGATATCGGGCTGAAGGGTTCGCTCGTCGATGGCCAGGAAGGCTTCCAGGTACACCTGGGCGGTTCGCTCGGCACCGATCCGGGATTCGGCCGCAAGCTGCGCGGGCTCAAGGTGACGGCGGACGGGCTGACGGACTACGTGGAGCGGCTGCTGCGCAACTACCTCGCCGACCGGGCCGAAGGCGAGCAGTTCGCCACCTGGGCGCGGCGCGCCGATCCTGCGCTGCTGACGGCGGCCGAACCTGCGGGCGGGCAACCAGCGGGCACGCGACCAGCGCGCAACACGGAGCCGGCGGCCGGCCAGCGGCCTGCACCTGAGCCCCAGTCGGCGAGAGCCAGGAGTCACGGCGCGCGGCCGCTGGCGAGAACCGGAGCGCGGGCATGACCGGCGAACGACAGGTGCCGTTCTTCTGCCCGTACTGCGGCGAGGAGAACCTGCGCCCGACTGGCGCCGATGCGGGTGACTGGGAGTGCCGGGCCTGCTCGCGCGGGTTCCAGCTGCGGTTCACTTCCGTGATCCGGCCGCGCCCGGCCGAGCCTCTCACCAGGAAGTCGGCATGAGCCCGAACGCAGCGCATGGGGCCGCGGCTGACGCGCCGGCGCATCGGCCCCGGCTGACGCCGTGGCCGGCACCTGGTGCTAGCCAAGACCAGGGCGGCGCTTCGTGCCAGCCAGGATCGGGACACTACCCGCTCTCGCTGGCCCTGCGGGGCAGGCGCGCGGTCGTGGTCGGAGGCGGCCAGGTTGCGCTGCGGCGCGTCCGCGGCCTGCTTGAGTCCGGAGCGAACGTCGTGGTAATCGCGCCGGACGTTGACCCGGAGCTAGCCGCGCTTGATATCACCGCTCTGCGGCGGCAATACGCTGACGGCGACCTGTCGGCGGCCTGGCTCGCGCACGCGGCCACCAGCGACCCTGCGGTCAACGCCGCCGTTGCCGCCGAGGCGGAACGTAACCGCATCTGGTGTGTTCGCGCCGACGACGCGCACGCATCCGCGGCCTGGACACCCGCCGTGGCCCGGCACGGCGAGGTCGCCGTCGCGGTCACTGCGGGCGGCGACCCGCGTCGCGCTCGGCAGCTGAGATCCGCGATCGAGCTGGCGCTCGCCGACGGCACGCTGCCGGTTCGCCGGCGCCGCCAGGGCCGGACCGCGCTCGGTCACGTCGCGCTGATCGGCGGAGGACCGGGCGATCCCGAGCTGATCACCGTCCTTGGCCGGCGCTTGCTGGCCGAGGCCGATGTGGTGGTCACCGACAAGCTCGCGCCGCGCGGGCTGCTGGCGCGGCTCGACCCCGACGTGGAGATCATCGACGCGGGCAAGGCTCCGCACGCGCACAACCTGACCCAGGATCAGATCAACGACCTGATCGTCACGCGGGCGCTCACCGGCCAGCGGGTGGTGCGGCTCAAGGGCGGCGACCCGTTCGTGTTCGGCCGAGGGGGCGAGGAGGCGCTGGCATGCGTTCGAGCGGGCGTGCCATTCCAGGTCGTGCCCGGATTGACCAGCGCGATCGCAGTGCCCGCATGCGCTGGCATCCCGGTGACGCACCGAGGCATCACCCAGGATTTCGCCGTGGTGTCGGCCCACCTGGATCCGTCCCACCCCGGCGCAACCGTCGACTGGGAGTCGCTGGCCCGCGGGCCCGGCACGCTCGTGCTGCTGATGGCGGTCGCTCACCTGGACCGCGTCGCGGCCGAGCTGATCAAGCGCGGCCGGACTGCGGCCACGCCGGTCGCCGTGATCAGCGATGGCACGATGCCCGGCCAGCAGGTCCTCACCTCGACCCTGGCCGACGTGGCCGCCGGAGCCGAGCGGGCCAACATCAGGCCGCCGGCCGTGGTAGTCATCGGCGAGGTCGTCAGGCTGCGCGAGACGCTAGGAGCGGCATGAGTCATCCGCCGTTGCTCGCGGTGGCGCACGGGAGCAGGAACCCGGCCGCCGCGGACGTGATCCGCAATCTGGCCAGGCAGGTCGGCCGGCTGGCCCCGATGCTCGATGTGCACGTGGCCTTCCTTGGCCACGCCGAGCCATCGCTGCCCGAGGGGCTCAGCGCTGCCGGCTCCGGCGCCGTGATCGTCCCCTTGCTGCTGTCATCCGGCTATCACGTCTCGACCGACATAGCCGATGCGGCCAGCTCGGCCGGAGCACGAGTCGCGGCGCCCCTTGGACCAGACCGGCTGCTGCTGACCGCGCTGACGGCCCGGCTCACCGAAGCAGGCGTCCCCGACGGCACGGCGGTCGTGCTGGCCGCGGCGGGCTCATGCGATCCGGCGGCCGCGGCCGACGTCGAGCAGCAGGCCGCACTGCTGGCGGACCAGCTGAACGTGCCGGTCCGGGCCGCCTACCTGTCCGTGGCCAGGCCCACCGTCGCCGAAGCGGTCGCGCGGCTGCGCGAGCAGACCGGCAGGCCGGTGGCCGTGGCGTCCTACCTGCTGGCGCCCGGCCACTTCAGCGACCAGCTGGCCGAGTGCGGCGCCGACTGGGTCAGCGACCCGATCGGCGGGCACCCCGCGCTCGCCGGCGTCGTCATCGACCGCTACCGCACCGCCGCCAGGGCCCGCTGAGCTTCATGCCCCGCCGGTGGAGCTGTCGTTCTGGCGGGCCTGGCTAGCGCTACTCGGGCGGAAGCTCGCGGTACACCAGGTCTACGTCGACGCCCTGGGAGCGCCGGACGAACTTCGCCACGTAGTAAACGAGCAGGCCGAACGCCGCCGTGCCGCCCATGAAGGCCGGCACGTACCACCAGTGTGAGCTGGTGCCGATGGCCAGGGCCGGGTACTCCAGGACGTCGTAGACCAGGAAGGCCATCACCAGGAACGACAGCGGAGCCACGATCTTGAGGACCGGGACGCCGCCCCATCTCATGTTCGCCGGAGACGCCTGATACAGATCAGGCCGCCGCTCAGGGAAGGTGAACGCGGCGACGCAGACGATCCACACGCAGACCACGCCGGCCAGCACGCCCAGCGCCAGCCACGTCTCGAACGTCGTCGCCAGCACGCTCCACACGAGCATGACCGTGACGAGGCTCATCACGGTCAGGATCGACGGCACGGGCGAGTGCGTGCGGTCGTTGACGTCGGCGAGCTTGGCCGGCAGCAGCCGGTCGAACGCCCAGGCGAAGACCGTGCGCACCGGCATGAATGAGTTACCGACCATCGCGGGCAGGCTCCAGAACAGGAACGAGCCGACGATCAGGACGGTCAGCACCGGGATGTTCACCGTCAGCGCGCTGAGGAAGTGATACCAGGGCCCGGACGGGATCACGTACGCCTTGTTCGGGCTCGTATTGACCGCCGACATGAACGCGTAGCCGGCGACCTTGTAGATCAGCAGTACGCCGATGACGATAAAGACCACGTCCCAGGCCAGCGCCGTAAACATGATCTTGAGCTGACGGTTGCGGTTCGAGGCACTCTTGAGCTCGCCAGACAGGTAGACACTCCACCAGTTCCACATCATGAACGTCATGATCACGAAGATGGCCGGCAGCGTGCTCGACATCCGGCCCGCATCTGGCTCGTTCAGGATGCTGCTGTGGACGGTGTTGATCACCTGCTGGTAAGCGTTGCCGTGGGCGCCGAATCGCGCCGAGAGCTGGTCGAAGTGGGACCGGAAGGCGCTGGACGACCCGACCGCCAGCACGATGAAAGCCAGGAACGTCCCGGCCGAGGCGATGATCCAGAACGTGTTCTGCCACCGGAACGTGACCTTGGTGCCGGCGATCAGGATGGCCGTCATCAGCAAGATCATGAACAGCCCGCCGAGGAAGATCCAGGTGTGCGAGGTCTGGAAGTCGTCGCCCCAGTTGATGAGGCCCTGGTTGTGGAAGAAGACGCCGAACGTCACCAGCGTCGGCCCGAGCGCGAAGACCGGGAAGTACCTGGCCCAGAACGTCGCGCCGATCATGGCCGAGAACGCGGCCGCGAAGTTCGACACGGTCGCCAGGGGCGGTGAGAGGATCCGGCTGACCCAGACATAGTCGCCGCCAGTACGCGGCATGCTCGACGCCATCAGCGCCATCATCAAGATGATCGGCACATTGATCACGAACGACACCAGCGTCGCCGTGACCAGGTCCGCGCCGGGGAATGCCGACAGCGCGAAGAACACTCCCCAGGCCAGGGTCGCACCGACCGGCGCGGAGAACACGGCGTTGAACACCATCGCGTCGAAAGCGGACGCCTCGCGTACCAGGCCCGTGCTCTGCCGCACGAATAGCTGGCGATCCTCGCGGCTCTCAGCCGTGCTCATAGCTGCTCCTCACTCCGTGCGCTGGAGCATGAACGCCTGCTGGCCTGCGCCGGGGTCGCGAGAGTAACAGGACTGAACAGAGAGTATCGGATATTGACGCAGAAATCATCTAGTAAATGTGTTAGAATTTGTTGCCCGGAATGGTCGCCGGAAGGAGCAGCGCCCGCGTGTTCGCCGTCGACCGCCGCCGCCGGATCCTCCAGCGGGTTGCGGAAGAGCAGACGATCAAGATCGCCGAACTGGCGCTGGAGCTGGATGTCTCGGAAATGACCATCCGGCGTGATATCAGCCGGCTGGAGCAAGACGGGTTCCTGCGGCACACCTATGGCGGCGCGACCGCGCACATCACTAAGTCAATCGAGCTCGCATTCAACGCCAGGGCACTCGAGCACACCGCGGAGAAGCGACTCATCGGCATGCGGGCCGCCGAGGCGCTCACCGGGTCGTCCGTGCTGTTTGTCGGCGCCGGAACCACGGCCGAGCAGTTTTCGCTGTTCCTGAGCGCGACCAGGGAACTCCAGGTGATCACGGCCTCGTTGCCGGTCGCGAGCCTGCTCGGCTCGCGGCCCGTGGACGTCGTCGCGCTCGGCGGCGCCGTCCGCGAGGAGGAACTGGCGTGCGTGGGACCGATAGCGATCACGTCGGTTGCGAGGTACCGGACCGACGTCGCGGTCATCGGCGCGGCCGGCGTCTCGGCCCGGTTCGGCGTGACCGAGCTAGATGACGACATCGCCGAGGTCAACCGGGCCGCGATCGAGCACAGCTCGAGGCTGGTCGTGCTCGCCGACGGGTCGAAAATCGGCGTGGACGCGCGGGCGATCGTCGCCCCGGCCCGAGCGATCTCCAGCCTGGTAACCAGTTCGGGCGCGGACGAGTCTGAGCTCGACCGGCTGCGCGCGGTGGGCGTGGACGTCGTCGTCGCCGACGGCGCCCGGCCCAGGGCGAAGCCTGGCCGCGGGTCTATCCGGGCCTCGGTCAGGCCGCTGCGCGGTCACCCTGACGAGCGGCCACCGGCACGGCCGCCCGGGCGGGATGGCGAACAGGAGGCCAGCCAGTGAACACCATGGAGCGGATGTTCGGCGTGCCCAAGCCGCTGATCGCGATGTGTCATCTGCTCGCGCTGCCAGGCCGACCACGGCACGACGCCACCGCGGGCATGGATCATATCTACGCCGCGGTGCGCAAGGACGTCCTCGCGCTGCAGGGAGCCGGCGTTGACGCGCTGCTGTTCTGTAACGAGCATGACCTGCCGTACTCGACTGCGGTGGGCGTTGAGATCGCGGCCGCCGAGGCTGCGATCATCGGCCGGCTACGGCACGAGATCACGATCCCGTTTGGCGTGGACCTGCTGTGGGATCCGAAAGCGGCGATCGCCGTCGCCAGGGCGACCGGCGCGATGTTCGTCCGCGAGGTATTCACGGGGGTCTTCGAGAGCGACATGGGCCTGCTCGCGCCCGACTTCGGGGAGCTGGCGTATTACCGGCACGCTATCGGCGCTGACGATGTCGCGATCTTCACGAACGTGACCCCGGAATTCAGCCGGTCTGTCGCGGGGCGACCCGTAGCCGATCGCGCCCGCGGCGCCGCGTTCCTCGGCGCCGACGCGCTGCTGATCAGCGGACCACAGGCGGGTGCGCAAATTGATCTGGCTGACTTGCAGGCGGCCAAGGAGAGCGCCGGCGAGGTGCCCGTGCTCGCGAACACCGGCGTTACCCACGACAACGCGGACAAGATCCTTTCCCTGGCCGACGGTATCATCGTCGGCACCGGCCTGAAGGTCGACGGCTCGACCTGGAACCAAGTCGATCCGGATCGCGCCGCACGCATGGTCGACATCGTGCGTAGATCGCGGGACAGCTGAAGGCGGCACGATGGCCAAGGGAATCAGGCTGTACTTCGTCAGCGACCTGCACGGATCAGGCAAATGCTTCCGTAAGTACCTCAACGGGGGAGCCATTTACAAGGCCGACGTCATGGTGCTGGGCGGGGACCTGGCGGGAAAGGCGATCCAGTCGATTACCCGAGCGCCAGCCGGCCGGTTCAAATTCAGCTTCAGGGGCGCGTCGTACGACCTAGAGGATGGCGAGGAACTGCGCGGAGTCGAGCAGCTGATCGCCGATCACGGCTACTACCCGTACCGGGCCGACCCCGGTGAGCTGGCCGACCTGGAGGCGGCAGGCGAGCTCGACGCCCTGTTCCTGTCACTGATCAGCCAGCGGCTGCAGCAATGGCTGGAACTCGCCGACGAGCGCCTGCGCCCTCGCAACATCCCGATCTACTGGATGCTCGGCAACGACGACCCGCCCGAGCTCACGGCGATGCTGGACGCGGCCCCGTGGGGCACGCACTGCGAGGGCCGGGACGTCCTGGTCGGCGGGCACGAGATGATTTCATGGGGATACGCGAACACCACTCCCTGGCATACCTACAGGGAGATGACCGAAGAGGACCTGCGACTGGAGTTCGCGGTCCTCGCCGGCGAGCTGCGCGAACCCGAGCACTCGATCTTCAACTTGCACCCGCCGCCGTTCGACACCGGCCTCGATGAGGCGCCGGTACTCGACGAGAACCTCCAGGTTCAGACGTCGGCCGGGCAGGCAAAAATGAGCCCCGTCGGGAGTCACGCGGTCCGCGAGCTCATCGAACGGGTACAGCCGCTGCTCGGGCTGCATGGCCACATCCACGAGAGTGCGGGCTTCCGCAAGCTCGGCCGCACGCTGGCGATCAATCCCGGCAGTGATTACGGGACAGGGGTGCTCAATGGCGTCCTGGTCACGCTAGACCCTGGAAAGGTCAAGGCCTATCAGTTCGTGCGCGGATGACCGGTCGATGACGACCAGCACAGCAAGCCGCGTCCCGCTGGTCGCGGCGATCGACGTCGGCACCACCGGAGCGCGCGCCGTCGCCTACAAGCTCGACGGCACGCCGGTTGCACAGATACGCCATCCGTACCGCATCCGCACCCCCCGACCTGGCTGGGCCGAGCAGGACGCGCGCGACTGGTCTGACGGCGCGCTGGTCGCGCTTGGCCGCCTGTCCGCACGTGTCGCCGCCGCCGGGTCGATCCGAGCGATCGGGCTGACCGGGCAGTGCCCCACGGTCGTACCGGTTAACGGGCGGGCCGAGCCGGTGGGTCCCGGCCTGCTGTACCGCGATAACCGGGCAGCGAAGCAGGCCGCGCAGATGCGGGCCACAGTCGGAGACTCCGAGTTTCACCGGCGCACCGGCCATGTACCCGAGGCCTTCCATGTCGGCCCGAAAGTGCTCTGGCTGCGGGAGCATGAGCCCGCGATCTTCGATCAGGCGCGCTGCTACCTGCAGCCGCGTGACGTGGTCCTGCATCGCCTGACCGGGCTGCTGGCCACCGATGAGACGCACGCGAACGCAACGGTCTTCTACGACCTGGTGCATCGGCACTGGGACTCTGAGCTGCTGGCAACGTTCGGCCTTGAACCCGTCCCGTTTCCCGAGGCACTGCCGTCCTGGCAGGTGGCGGCCGTGCTGCCGGCTGATGTCGCAGCGGAGGTCTCGCTCGAGCCGGGCATCCCGGTCGTCGTCGGCGCTGCCGACAGCCAGTGCGCGGCCTACGGCGCGGGCCTGCTCGGTCCGGGCGTGACAAGCGAGATGGCAGGCGCTTCATCGTGCCTGAACTCGATCGTCACCGCTCCTCTCGCCGACATGCGGATCACCCACTACAGCTACCTGATCGCCGGCTGCTACTGCACCGAGCTCGGGATCAACACCACCGGCGCGGCGCTCGACTGGGCCGTCCGGTGCCTGGGCTACGCCAGCCACGCCGAGCTGGCCGCCGACGCCGAGCGGCACCTGCGCGCCGCGGCGCGTTCGCCGACCGCGCGGGCGGATCCCGCCGAGGCTGCGCCGCTGTTCCTCCCCTACCTCGGCGACGGAGAGCGCGATGACGCCTCCATCCGCGGTGCACTCATCGGCCTCTCAGAGCGACATGACCGAAGCGCGGTCGCTTTCGCGATCATCGAGGGAATCGCCCTCGCCGTGGCGGCGGTTCTCGAAATCCTTGCCGCCGCGGGGTCGCCCGCAGCCGAGCTGAGGGTCGGTGGGGGCGGCAGTCGCATCC
>JASHUE010000824.1:0-5386 GCA_030040195.1 Streptosporangiaceae bacterium
GCCGCTGCCCGACTCGCCGACGAGACCAAGCACCTCGCCCCGGCCGATCGTGAACGAGACGTCACGCAGCGCCGTCTTGCGGTGGTACCGCTTAGTGAGGTTTGCCACCGTGACCAGCGGGCCGTCCTCAGCCCCGGCCCCCTGGCCGTCGGCCGCCCGGTCCTCGCCTGCTCGCGTCCCAGCCGCACCGGTTCCGGTCACCCCGGTTCCGGTCACCCCGGTCCCGGCCAGCACGGGCGGTTGCGCGCGGTCAGCGACAATCGCCGCGGTCCTCGGAACGGCGCGGCGCTTCGCGCTGATGTCGGGCAGCGCGGCAATCAGCGCACGAGTGTAGGGATGCTGCGGGGCCAGCAGCACGTCGGCGGCCGCGCCCTCCTCGACCAGGACGCCGCGCTGCAGCACGCCGATGCGCTCGCAGTGCGCGGCCACGAGCGGCAGGTTGTGGCTGATCAGGATGCTCGCGAAGCCGAGCTCGGCCCGCAGTCCGTCGACTAGCGCCATGATCTCGGTCTCGACCTGGCTGTCCAGGCCGGTCGTCGGCTCGTCAAGGATGAGCAACCGCGGCTCACTGGCCAGCGCCATCGCGATCACGATGCGTTGCTGCTGGCCGCCGGACAGCTCATGCGGATAGCGCTCGGCGATCACTGCCGCCGGGGCCAGCCGTACCCGCTCGATCGCCGCCAGGGTGGCGGCCTTGGCGAGCGCCCGGTCGGCGCCGTGCAGCCGGTAGACCTCGGCGATCTGGCTGCCGGCCGGCATGGTGGGGTTGAGCGCCAGCCCCGGTTCCTGGTAGACGACCGCGAGCGTGCTCGCGCGGAAGGCCCGCAGCGCCGCCGGGTCGAGCCCGAGTATCGGGATGCTCGCGATGGACAGCTCGGCCGCGGTGACGTCCGTGCCCGGCGGCAGGTAGCGGGTCAGCGCCAGCGCGGCGGTGCTCTTGCCAGAGCCGGACTCACCGACCAGCCCGTAAGACTCTCCTGGCCCGACAACGAGGCTGAGTTCGCGCAGTGCCGGCACCATGCCCCGGCGGGTCCGGTAGGAGACGGAGAGGTCAGCTACCGACACGACCGGATCGCTCACGACCACACCATCTCCTTGAGGTTGTCGGCGATCAGGTGGGTCGCGACGACCAGAGAGGCAACCGCGGCGGCAGGAAAGACCACCGTCCACCACGCGCTTTCGATAAAGACACGGTTGTCGTTGATCGCCAGTCCCCAGTCCGGTGACGGCGGCTGGGCGCCGAGGCCGAGGAACGACAGCGTGGCGGTCATCAGGATCGCCGCGGCCAGGCTGAGCGTGGCCTGGATGATGATCGTGGGGGCGACGTTGGGTACCAGCTCGGTGGCCATGATGCGGAACGCGGACTCGCCCTGGACCTTGGCCGTGGTCACGTATTTCTTGCCCATCTCGGCGAGCACGGCGGCGCGGATGATGCGAGCAATGCCGGGGGCGAAGACCACGCCGATGATCACGATCAGCGCCGGCGTCGACGCGCCGAACGCGCCAACCACGACGATCAGGAAGATGAGCGGCGGCAGCACGACGAGCACGTCGAATAGGCGCATGAGCAGCGTGTCGACCAGGCCGCGGTAGTAGCCGGCGATGACGCCGAGCGCGCTGCCGAGGATCGTGGCGAACACGGCGCCGAGCGGCCCGACGGCCAGCGCGGTGTCGGCCCCGGCCAGGGTCCTGGCAAAGACGCTACGGCCAAGGTCGTCGGTGCCGAATGGCTCCGACCAGCTCGGTGCGGCGAGCAGGTGCCCGGTGTTGACGTACGGGTTCAGCCCGAACAGGCGCCAGGTTACCGCGGCGCCAACCCACCAGCCCACGATCAGCACGCTGATCACGAACGTCGGACGGCGCACAAGCGCGCGGACGCGCCGCCGCGGAGCGCCGGTTCCGGCCGCTTGCGTTCCTTCGCCAGTGCCCAGAGCCGCAACATCCGCGACTGCTGACTCAGGCACAGGCAGGGCAGTGACCGTGTCCGGCCGTCCCCGGGACAAGAAGTCCATCAGCTTCCCGTGTTCTCGAATCGGATGCGCGGATCCATGAGGATCAGGCACACGTCGGTGAGCAGCAGGGCAAGCAGCGCGATCACGCCGGTCACCATGACACCGTCAGTCAGCAGCACTACGTCCTTGCGCTCCGCGGCGATGACCATGAGCGCGCCTAGGCCGGGATAGTTGAAGAGGGTCTCCACGATCGCGCTGCCGCCGAGCAGTCCGCCGAAATAGATGCCGAGCAGCGAGAGCGTGGGGATGAGCGCGTTGCGTGCCACGTGGCGCCGGACGATCGCGGGGCCTGGCAGCCCCTTGAGCACGGCGGTCCGGTGGAACGCGGCGGTGATCGCCCCGGCCGTGCCGGTGCGGACCATTCGCGTGATCACGGCCAGGTAGGAAACGGCCAGTACCACCGCAGGCAGCGTCATCACGTGAATCCGCTGCGCGAAGTTCCCCGTGGCGTCGGCGCCCGACTGGATCGGAACCGACTTAAGCCAGACGGCGAACACAATCAGCAGCAGCACTCCGGTGACGAATTCCGGGACCGACGAGAGCGTCATTAGCGAGATCGTGATGGCCCGGTCGGTGCGCCGCCCTTCGCGGTAGGCCTGGACCGTGCCAAGAACCAGCGAGACCGCCACCATCATCACGAACGCGTACAGCCCGAGCAGCGCACTGTTGAGCAGGTGGCCGAGGATCAGCCCCCGCGAGGGCACGTCGTAGACGAAGCTCGTCCCCCAGTTCCCGGTGAAGAACCCGCGCAGCCAGCGCAGGTAACGGGCGGCTACCGGCCCGGTCAGGCCGTTGCTCACGTCCCAGGCATGCACCTGGGCCGCCGTGGCGTACTGGCCGAGCGCGTTGCGGCCCGGATCGCCGGGGACGAGCTGGATCAGCCAGAACGTCAGGATCGAGACGGCCAGCAGCACGAACGGGATCTGGAGTAGCCGCTTGCCAAGCAACGCCACAATTCTCGTGTGCCGCTCGGAGAGCGCGGCGAACCCGCGCGGGGCGCCCGCGCCCGGGTCGACCATGCCTGCGTCGCCCGGGCGCGGGTTCGCCGCGGTCATCTGATCCTTGCCTTGCTGAATCTGCGCGTGACCCAAGGTCAGCCCGAGATCGAGATCCCCCGGAAGTCGAAGCCCCCGGAGAAGTCCTCGCCGTTGGGGAAGTCGCCGTGCACCGAGGTGCCGAGATAGACGTCGTTCTCCTCGAACGCGGCGATGATCACCGGGACCTGGGTCCACTCGATCGTGGCGATCTGGTTGGCGAGCGTCTGCCGCTGCGCGGTCGTGGTGGCCGCCTCATAGTCCTTATTCAGCGTGCCGAGCTGCGTGTCTGCGTAGTGCGACGCGTTCCACGCGCTGCCGGCCGCGTAGATCAGCGAGTACAGCTGCGCGGGCAGGCGGTCCGCCCAGTCGGTGATCGTCACCGGCGCGGTCAGCCATGGCGAGTCCGAGCCGTTTGCGTAGTACGCCGCCTCGGGGAGTACGTCGAGCTTCACGCTGAACCTGCCGGTGGCGTCGAGCTGCTGCTGGATCAGCTGGGCGTAGGTCTGCTCGTCGGTGTAGGTGGTGATGGTGAAGCTGATCACGCGGCTGCCGAGCAGCTGCTTGACCTTGGCCGGGTCGGCCGAGCGGGCCGTCAGGCCCTGCGGCTGGATGCCGTAGTCGGGGAAGGTGGCGACGTCGTTGCCGACGGTGGCCTGCCCGCCGTACACGGTCTTGACGATCGCGGGCCGGTTCAGCGCCCAGGCGACCGCCTGCCGCACGGCCACGTTGTTGAATGGCGGCTTGGTGACGTTGAAGACGAGCGCGTCGAACTTCGCATATCCGGCTCGCTGCTGGCGGTAGGTCGTGCCGAGGGTCGCCTCCGCGGCCTGCACGTCGCCCTCAGGGCTGAACTGGTCGATCTGGCCGCTCTGGAACGCAAGCAGCTCGGACTGGCTGTCGGAGTAGAACGTCACGTCGATGCCGGCCAGCTTCACCGCCGAGGCATCCCAGTAGTTCGGGTTCTTCTTGTACGTGATGCCCTGGCCCGGCGTGTACTTCTCCAGGATGAACTGGCCGGCCCCGACCGGGTCGTTGATCCATTTGGTGGCGTTGAAGCCGGCCGGCAGGACCCAGGTGTTGGCCCCCGTCAGGAGGTACGGGAAGTCTGAGCAGGGCTCATCGAGGTGGAATACCACACTCGTGCCTGACCCGCTGACCGACTTCACGATCCCGGCGAAGCTGGACTGGGCAGGCGACTGGCTGTTCGGAGCGATGATCTGGTCGAAGGTGGCGACCACGTCGGCGGCGGTCAGCGGCTTGCCGTTGCTGAACTTCAGACCCGGTCGCAGCGTGACTGTCCAGGACAGCTTGTTGGCTGATGGGGTCCAGGACGTCGCGAGCTGCGGCTCGAGCTTGCCGCTCGGGTTTTCGATGATGAGCTGAGCCGAGGCGAGGCCGACCGCAAACATCGTGTCGACCTGGGTCGTGGTAAGCGGATCGATATCACCGGTCGGCGTGATCAGACCGAGGTTGTATGTCCCTTCGGCTGAGGTGCTCCCGGTGGTGGATTGCGCAGACGGGCCGGACGAGCCGCAAGCCGAGAGCATCAGCGCGCTGGCCGCCGCTGCGGCGGCAAGTCCGCCTGCCCTGGAAAGTATGAGTCGCGCTGACAAGTTCATGGCTCCTGGCATTAGGGGGAACTCCGATGCTGGAAACCCTACTATGTCAGTCTGAAAAGTTGCAATTAATTCTTCCGGGGCGGTACCGCGAGCGGCGCCAGCGCTGAACGGCAAGAAGTTCACCTGGAGGGTATAGGGGTAGGGGACTCGCAGCCGGGCGGGACGTCAGCGGAGGTAAAGGCGCAACGAACGTGCCTGGCTGGCTCTGTCCAGGAGGTTCACCATGGAGCACGTTTCGCTCGGCGACCTTGATGTTTCCCGGCTCGGCCTGGGCACGATGGGCATGTCCGCCTTCTACACCGGAGCGAACGTCGATAACGCCGAGTCGATCCGCACGATCCAGCGGGCCCTCGACCTCGGCATCACGCTCATCGACACGGCCGAGGCCTACGGCCCGTACCGCAACGAGGAACTGGTTGGCCGGGCGATCGCTGGCCGCCGCGACCAGGTCGTGCTGGCTACCAAGTTCGGGGTGATTTCCCGCCGGAACGGGGAGCAGCGGGGGCTGGACAGCAGGCCGGAGAACGTCAGGTTCGCCGCGGAGGGATCCTTGCGCCGGCTCGGCACCGACCACATCGACCTCTATTACCAGCACCGGGTCGACCCAGGCACCCCGATCGAGGACACGGTCGGCGCGATGGCCGAGCTGATCGACGAGGGCAAGGTCCGGCACATCGGCCTCTCGGAGGCGTCGCCCGCGACGATCCGCCGGGCGCAC
>JASHUE010000825.1:0-4062 GCA_030040195.1 Streptosporangiaceae bacterium
AGATCATGCATGCCGTAACGGCCGCTCCCGGCGGCCTGGATCAGGCTGGCCCGGTGCAGTCGGGCCAGCGCCCGGGCAGCCCGCGCCGCGGTGGCGCCGGTCAGTGCGGAGGCAGCGTGCACGTCTAGGTCTAGGCCCGGGTGCAGGCCGATCAGCGCGAACGCCTTCGCTACGTCATCGGGCAGCTGCCGGACGGACCAAGAAAACACCGCCCGCACATCGGCGCGGTCCTCCCCGGCGTCCAGGCCATCCAGCCGGTCGGCCGCGAGCTCGGCCGCCAACTCCCTGAGCGAGGTCTCCGGGCGGGCGACGGCCTGCTCGGCGGCGATCCGCAGCGCGAGCGGCAGGCGGGCGCAGAGGTCCGCCAGTGCCCTTACTGCGTCCTGATCTTCATCCACCCGGCTGGCCGTCAGCGACCGCAGCAGCGCGATCGCATCGCTCTGCGGCAAGACGTCCAGGTCGAGCCGTCGGACTCCGTCGGTGGCGACTAGCCCGGCCAGGGCATCGCGGCTCGTCACTATCGCAGTGCACCCGGCAGTCGCGGGCAGGAGCGGCCGCACTTGCTCTGCTGATCCGGCGTTGTCGAGCAGGACGAGCACCCGCCTTCCAGCGAGCAGGCTGCGGTACCTGGCGGCGCGCTCCTCCGCCACGGCCGGGATGTCCGGACCGGGCACGCCTAGGTCACGCAGGAATCGGGCGAGCGCATCGGCCGCCGAGACCGGCTCGTCCGGGTCGTAGCCGCGCAGGTTCACGTACAGCTGCCCGTCGGGGAACCGCCCGGCTACCCGATGCGCCCACTGCACCGCCAGCGCCGTCTTGCCCACCCCCGCCGTGCCGCCGATCGCCGAGATCACCAGGGCAGGACCCGGCGCGTTCGGTTCGGGCCGGGGCCCGAGCTGGCTAGTTAGCGCAGCCAGTTCGGCGTCGCGGCCGGTAAAGCCCGCCACCGGCGCTGGCAGCTGCCGCGGCACCGGCACCTGTGCCGCGTAGCCGGCGGGCCCCACCTGGTCCCCCACTGCGGGCGCGGCGAGCGCAAGTTCGCTCCAGGCTGGCTGCCCGACGGCGTGGCTGGCAGCCGCGACGGGCTCACAATCGCCTGCGAGGATGCGCTGGTGCAGCAGCTGCAGCTCGGGCCCGGGGTCAAGGCCCAGCTCCGTGACGATGATGCGACGTGCCGTGCGATACGCGGCAAGCGCCTCGGCCTGCCGGCCAGACCGGTACAGGGCCATCATGAGCTGGCCGTGGAATGGCTCGCGAAGCGGGTGCGCGGCAGTGAGCGCCTGGAGTTGCGGCGTGACCTTGTGGTGCTGACCAAGCTGGAGGCTGGCCTCGATCCGCCACTGCAGTGCCTGGAGCCGCTGCTCTTCCAGGTGCGGCCCCTCGGCCAGCAGCAGCGCCTGGCACGGGATGTCGGCCAGTGGGCTGCCGCGCCAGAGCGCAAGCGCCGAGTCAAGCAAGCCCTGGGCGCGCTGCCAGTCGCCCGACTGTGCGGCGCCGATGCCCATCCGCACCTGGTCGTCGAACTGTGCGATGTCGATCTCGGCCGCGGTCGCGTTGATTTGGTATCCGATGCTGCCGGTGATGATCCTGGCGGCACCGGGCGGGCCGAGCACCTGCCTGAGCCGCTTCACGTAGCTTCGCAAGGTGACGGCGGCCTGACGTGGCGGGAAGCCATCCCAGACAAGCTCGGAGAGCCGGGCCGCCGACACGGCCTGCCCAGGCGTCAGGAGCAGCGCCGCCAGCAGAACTCGCTGCTTTGCGGCGGAGACATTGATCTCACCATGATCGACTCGAACCTGCAGAGTGCCCAGCAGGCCGAACCACATTGCTTCCCCCGCAGAGCTCTCCAGGGCAAAATCGGGTCGAGCCAGCATGATCGCACGCCGACAGGCGTCGACGCCACTGGAACGCCACGCCCACGCCACGCCGCCGCGACACTCTCGTGAGCGGAAGTTCACGCACAGGGGCCGTGAGCCCTTCCTGAAATCCCACCTTTGCCATCGCGACAGCGTATGACGCGTGAGGCAGGTCGCAGGCTCGCCCGAACCGGTAGCCGGGGGCTAGCCGGAGTTAGTCGTCGAGTACCTGGACGAACATGCGCGAGCCGGGCGGGGCGATCCGACCGTAGTGCTGCGCGGTGGCGGCGCCCTCGGGTGACCCGAACGCCGCGTCCATCGCGGCCTGATCGGAGAAATACAGTTCGGCGATCCGGTGATAGGTGTGCTCGCCACCATCAAGCGCGGTGACGAGCTTGCCGGCTTCGAAGCGCTGCAGCCCGGGGATCTTGGCCACCAGTGGCGCGTGCACTTCGGTGTACTCCTGATCGAATGCCGCGGCGTCTTCCGGCTGGGTGTACAGGACTACGAGCTTCACCGTCATCGCATGCTCCTTGTCGCGACCGACAACGCCCCGACGATACCCGTAGCCAGCAGCACTGCCACTAGAGCTCTCCGGCTAGCTCCGACGTCCACACGACGACCCTGGTCCGGTCGCCGCGGAAGAGGTCGCGCGCGAACTCGAGTGGCTGACCGGACTGCGAGTAGGCAGTCCGCTCCACCAGCATGAGCGGGGCGCCCTCGTCCACCTCGAGGGCCTCCGCCTCCCGCACCCCCGCCACCACCGGCTCAAGCAACTCGCGCGCCCGGTGTGGGCGCTGCCCGTACCGCTCCTCGAGCAACTCATAGAGCGAGCCGTCCAGCCGGCAGTCCAGCAAGTCGGGAAACAGAGCCGCCGGGAACAGCGAGTGCTCGATAACCATCGGCCGGCCATCGGCGAGCCGGATCCGCCGGACCTCGTGCACGGGATCGCCCTCGGCGAGTCCTAGCGCCGCCGCCGCGGCCGCGCTGGCCGGGATCTTGGCGGCCGCGAGTACTGTGGCGCCCGCTACCTTGCCGTGCCGGCGCAACTGCTCAGAGAAGCCGGCGAGCGTGGTCAGGTCCTGCTCGAGCTTCGCCTCGGCTACGAACGTGCCGCCGTTGCGCCCGACCGCCTTGGTGACCAGTCCCCGCTGGGCTAGCTCGCCGAGCGCGTGCCTCAGTGTCATCCGGCTCACGCCGAGCCAGGCGGCGAGGTCGTACTCGGTCGGCAGCCGGTCGCCCGGCCTGAGTTGACCCACGGCGATAGCATCGGCAAGCCAGTCTTCAATCTGCGCGTGCGCGGTGACGCCGGTCTGCCTGATGATCTTTGGTGGCTTCCTGGCCAGCGAGGTCAGCCTGGCCAGCGCCCCCGGCGCGGCCTGGACCGGCCGTGTCGGCTGCGGCTGTGCTGGCTGCGGCTGGGCGGCCGGCGTGACCTGGCGCATGTCTCCTAGTGTCCTCTCCGCGGATTCGCCGCGGAATGAGCTCCTGGCGGGCGGCGGCCGCGCCAATCCTCCTGTCGTCGCAGGCCGCCGCCCCGGTGGACGGCGCGCCGCCCTCCCCGCCATGGCGCCGGGTCACGGGGCGGGACCCGGCGTGGCGCTACGGCGCGCCGTCCAGCTCCACCAGGTCCTAGGCAGCCCCCTCCGCTGCCGGGATTGGTTCCCCATCGGGCGGGGCCGTGACCGGCGCGAATTCCTTGCGCCGTCCGACGATCAGGTAGTAGAGCACCCCGAGGATGACGATGAAGACGAAGACGGTCCACAGGATCGGGATACCGTTCAGCCAGCCGACATGGAAGTTGAGTGCCAGCGCCTCCTGCTTTGGCGTCGGGTTGCTCTGGATGCGTGGCCAGGCGAAGTTGACCAGCATCGCACCGCCGTAGAGCAGCCCGAGGATGTTGATGACCAGGCCCCACCCACCGAGCCGGAACGGCGCCTTCGTCTTCGGCCAGCCCTTCAGCCGGGCGCCCAGGATCGCGAGGTTGCCGAGGAAATAGCTGAAGTAGATCATCGCGGTCGCCGCGATCGCAATGACGCCCGCGCCGTCGTACTGGATGAACGGGATGGCCGAGATCACCGCGATCGTGATGCAGGTCCAGATGGGGGTGTGCAGAGTGGGGGAGACCTTGGCCAAGGGCTTTGAGAAGGGCAGCTGGTTGTCCCTGGCCATACCGAACGACAGCCGGATCGTGGCCGCCAGGATC
>JASHUE010000826.1:0-4193 GCA_030040195.1 Streptosporangiaceae bacterium
GAAGGCTCCATGCGCGAAGCCGCGGCGGCCGGCCTGGCCCGGCGCAAGTTCCCGCCCGAGAAGGTCGCGCTCGCGGTCATGCGCGCCGTGCTGGCCAACAAGCCGATCGTGCCGGTCAACACCGAGGCCTGGATCACGTACGCCCTGTCCCGGCTGTCGCCAGGACTGCTCAGCCGGCTTGCGCGCGGCGCGGATTCAGGGCTGCAGCGGCTGGGAGAGCGGGGGGCCACCGACGCGCGGGCGAGACCGGACCGGGATCGGCGGAAGGCGTCCCGCCGCTAGGCCGGCTCGGGCGGCGGCTGCTCGCGGAGCCTGGCCAGGTGCCTGCGGATGACCTGCTCCATCTGGCCGTAGAACTCGACGATCAGCCGGAGCTGATCATCTGAGTAACCCGCGACGAGTTCCTGCCAGTCGGCCACCATCGGCGCGAACAGCGTGGCGACCTCGGTCACGGCCTTTTCCATGGCAATGGTGACGACGACCCGCCTGCGGTCGGCCGGGTCACGCTCACGGCTGACGAACCCGGCCGCCTCGAGCCGGTCGACCACGCCGGTGATCGAGGCGGTCGTCAGCCCGGTGGCCCTGGCCAGCTCGCCTGCCGTCATGCTGCCGCTGAAGCTGAGGATGTTCAGGCAGCCTAGGTCCGTCGCATTGATGCCCACCCGGTCGGCGGCGGCCTGGCTCATCAGGTTCATCAGCGACCCGGTCTTGCGCACGGCGAGGGCGAACGACAGCGCGAGTAGCCGTCGCTCCTCGGTCCAGCCCGCTGCGTCGGCCCACGGTGCCTCCCAGGCCGTTTCCGCAGCCCACGGCACCTCCGGCGGCAATCCGTCCGCGGGTCGCGCCCCGTCTTCCCGTGGCTCGTCGGACATCTCTAACTCTCCTAATAATTAAGTAGCCTAGACAATAGCGAACCAAGACGCTAGCTTAGTTACGTAACTACGAGTGGATGACCTCCTGGAGCGGAGAGAGCTATGGCTGCTGATCCTCAGATCCTGGCACCACCGCGCGGCCCAGGCGATCAGGCCGACCCACGGCGGTGGCTCACGCTGATCGTCCTGCTGCTCGCCGCGTTCATGAATTTGCTCGACGTCTCGATCGTGAACATCGCGATCCCGTCCATTCAGCGCAGCCTCCATGCGACCTACGCCGATGTCCAGTGGGCGCTGGCCGGCTACACGCTCGCGTATGCGCTGATTCTGATCACCGGTGGCCGCCTCGGCGACACATTCGGCCGGAAGCGGCTCTTCCTCATCGGCGTGTCCGGCTTCACCATCATGTCGGCGCTCTGCGGCGCGGCGGTCGGCCCTGGCATGCTGATCGCCTGCCGGGCCCTGCAGGGCGCCATGGGCGCGATCATGGTTCCGCAGGTGCTGGCGGTGATCCAGGTGATCTTTCCGCCGGCCGAGCGGATCAAGGCGCTGGCTGGCTTCGGCGTGACCGCCGGGCTCGGCACGGTCAGCGGGCCGCTGCTCGGCGGCCTGCTGATCCAGCACAACCTGTTCGGGCTTGACTGGCGTCCGATCTTCCTGATCAATGTCCCGGTCGGCATCATCGCTGTGGCCGCGTCCATGATCCTTGTGCGCGAGTCCAGGGCGCCCAGACCGCCGCGGCTTGACCCGGGCGGTGTGGCGCTGATCTCGGTTGCCCTGCTCGCGCTGCTGTTCCCGCTGGTGCAGGGCCGCCAGTACGGCTGGCCGACGTGGACCTTCGGATCGATGGCGGCGTCGGTGCCGGTCTTTGCGCTCTTCGTCTGGCACGAGCGGGTCAAGGCGCGCAGGGACGGCTCGCCGCTCGTGGAGATGAGCCTGTTCCGCGAGCGCGGGTTCAGCGTCGGCATGGCCATCGGGCTCACGTTCTTCCTCGGCATCGCCTCGTTCGCGCTCGTCCTGACGCTGCTCCTGCAACTCGGGTTCGGGTTCACTCCGCTGCACGCCGGGCTGACGTTCCTGCCGTTCTCGCTTGGCGTGCTGGTATCTTCTGGCGCCGCCGCGCGGCTGGCGCCGCGCTTCGGCCGCGGAGTGACCATGGCCGGAGCGCTCGTCATAGCCGCGGGCATGGCTAGCCTTATCGCGATCGTGCATCACTACGGCGCCGCCCTCACGACCTGGGATCTGGTGCCCGGGCTGGCGGCTGCGGGCCTGGGCCTGGGTGCCGTGCTCGCGCCGCTGGCCGACATCGTGCTTGACCGGGTGCCTGCCCAGCACGCAGGCTCGGCGTCTGGTGTGTTCAACACCGGGCTCCAGCTGGGGAACTCGGTCGGCATCGCGCTCATCGGGGTGATCTTTTTCGGCTTGCTCGGCAGCCAGGCGGCGACCGCCGCGACCGCGGTGGGCCCGCAGCTGCGGGCCGGGGTCGCCGCTCAGCACGTGCCCGCAGAGGTCGCGAGCCGGATCGAGGGCCAGTTCGGCGACTGCCTGCACGCCAGGCTGGTCGCCGCCGACCCGACGGTGACTCCGGCCGCCTGCCAGTTGCACGCCGGTCCGGCAGCCTTGCCTGCCGGGGTGCACCAGGTGCTGGCGGCGGCGGGCGGTGCGGCAGTTCGGCGAGACTTCGCCGCGTCGGTTCAGCGCACCCTCTGGTTCCAGGTTGGCGCCTTCCTGCTGAGCTTCCTGCTCATGGCGGCCCTGCCGGCCGGGTCCGGTCGGCGGCCGGCGGAGGCGGGTGGCCTGGCTTCAGACGCATCCGCGGCCACTGCCTCCGGCAAGGTCGTCGTCGGCTAAACCACGTGAAAAAAGGAGAGTCTCCATGCGACTGGCACTGCTGGGCGGGACCGGCCGGATCGGCGGCCTGCTGCTGGCCCGGGCCCTTGAGTCAGATCACAAAGTGACCGCGCTCGCCAGGAACCCTGACGCGCTGACCGCGGCAGCAGGACTCACCGTCGTCGGTGGCGATGCGACCGATGCGCAGGCCGTGATCGCGACGGTGCAGGACGCCGACGCGGTGCTGTCGGCGCTCGGACCGCACGGTGCTAAGACGCCCGCGCTGCTGGAAAGAGCGGCCAGGAGCACGGTCCTGGCGATGAGCAAGACCGGCGTCCGGCGGTTGATCTGCGTGTCGGCGGCGGGCGCGTTCGTCGAGGACGACCCGAACATGAACGCGCTGGTGAAGTTCGTCCTGCCGAAGGTCTTCGCGACTCCGTTCGCGGACGTGCGGGCGATGGAGCTCGTCATCCGGGCGAGCGACCTGGACTGGACGCTGGTCCGGCCGACCAGGCTCGTCAACGGCGGGGCCACCGGGAGGTACCGGACTGCGCCCGACTATCCGCCGCCGGGCGGGCGCAAGATCTCCCGTGCCGACGTGGCGCACTTCATTGGCGCCGCGTTGGAGCAGGACTCCTGGCTGGAGGCTGCGCCCGCCCTGGCGTACTGACGCCGAGCGGCGCCCGGCAGGAGTGCGTCAGGTGCGGGGCCCACGCCCACGCCGACTCTTCGCCGGATCAGCGGATCGCGGCGGGCCCGCCCCGGTCCGGCCCGCCGCGGTCAGCAGTCAGCATTACGGTGGTGCCGTCGCTCGGCCAGGAAGGCTGACCGGAAATGTTTCCGGAAGACCGGCGGAGTCCGCCTGGAAATGCTGTGCTTATGCGCCGGGCGGCTGGCCCGATCGCGCGCACTGGGTCGCGGCCCCGAGATCAGCACTAGCTACTGGCCAGCCGTCCCGTTCCGCTGCGCCGCGATCAGGTCCCGGTACCAGGCGAACGAGGACTTGGGCGTGCGCCGCTGAGTCTCAAAGTCCACATGCACGAGCCCGAATCGCTGGTGGTACCCCTCGGACCACTCGAAGTTGTCCATCATCGTCCAGGTCAGGTAACCGCGAATGTCGACACCTGCGGCCATGGCGGCCGCTACTGCCCGGATGTGGCCATCGAGGTAGTCAATGCGGAACTGGTCGTCGATGGTGCCATCTGCCGCAGGCTCATCGGCAACCGAGCAGCCATTCTCCGTGATGTAGACCGCGGGCAGCCGGTCGCCGTAGCGATCCCGCAACTGCACCAGCAGCTCGGTCAGCCCGGCCGGGATCACCGGCCAGCCGAATGCGGTCAGCGGGTACCCGTCGATCGGCTCCATCTGGAACGGCAACGGCCCGTCGGGCAGCGCCGAGACCCTGGTCGGCATGTAGTAGTTCACGCCGATCCCATCGAGCGGCGCGCTGATGCGCTCCAGGTCGCCGTCCCTGACGAAGTCGAGGCCGTC
>JASHUE010000827.1:0-5350 GCA_030040195.1 Streptosporangiaceae bacterium
GCCTCGCCGGGGCGCACGCCGGCCCGGCACCACCCGGCGTTCACGGTGGGCGCGGGGACACCTGCCCCCGGCGCCGGCATCCCCGGCGGCCTGCTGACGCCGGCGCAAATCAGGACCGCCTATGACCTCGGGCCGCTTTACAACCGCGGCATCACCGGGGCGGGCCAGACCATCGTGATCGTCGATCCGTTCGGGTCGCCGACGATCCGGGCGGATCTGCACCAGTTCGATGCCGCGTTCCAGCTGCCCGCGCCGCCATCGTTCGACGTGATCCAGCCCGCTGGCCGGGTGCCCGCGTTCCGCGACAGTGAGGTGAGGCTCGAGAGCGCGCTGGAGACCTCGCTCGACGTGGAGTGGGCGCACGTGATCGCGCCGGCCGCGGGCATCGTGCTGGTGGAAACGCCGACCGCGGAAGTCGAGGGGACAACCGGGTTCCCCCAGATTGTCCAGGCCGAGCAGTACGTCATCCGGCGGCACCTGGGCGGGGTGGTCAGCATGAGCCTGGGCGCGACCGAGCAGACGTTCCCGTCCAGGGCAGCGCTGCTCGGGCTCCGCTCGGCGTTCCAGCTCGCGGCCGAGCCCGCCTACCGGATCACCGTGGTCGCGGCCACGGGCGACCAGGGCGCGAGCGGCTACACCGCCAGTACGAAGACGATCTATCCGCGCCGGGTCGTTGGCTGGCCCGCCAGCGATCCGCTGGTTACCGCCGTCGGCGGCACGCAGCTTGAGCTGACTGCAACCGGCGCCAGGCGCGCGCCCGACGTCGCCTGGAACGACAGCGGCGGCGGGCTGTCTTCGGTGTTCGCCAAGCCCGCGTACCAGGACCGGGTGCTGGCCGGCCCCGCTCGGGGCATCCCTGACATCTCCATGGATGCTTCGTGCAGCAGCGCGACCGCGCTGTACTTCAGCTTTTACGGCGGGCCGCGCTGGGCGCCCGGCTGCGGCACCAGCCTGGCCACTCCGATGTTCGCGGCCATCGTCGCCCTCGCCGACCAGCTCGCTGGTCACTCCCTCGGCCTCATCAACCCCGCGCTGTACCGGATGGCGGCCGCGCATGACCGGGGGATCGTCGGCATCGTGTCCGGCGACAACAGCTTCAGCTTCGGCAAGGTGACGGTGCCCGGCTACCGCGCTGGCAGTGGCTACAACCTGGTGACAGGGCTCGGCACCGTGGATGCGCGCTACTTCGTTCCCGAGCTGGCCGCGGCCGCCCGGTAGCCGCTGGCCTTGCGCGGGCTGATGGGCGGGAGCGTGCAGCCGAGTCCGGGAGCGGTTAGCTCCCGGCCGGCGTGACGGCCGGGCTAGGCTCCCGGACATTGGTGGTATGTCCTTAGCATGAGCCGAGGCCAAGCTTGCTGCGGCCGCGTCGGCCGGGATCGCATGGGGGAGGCGTGATGTCAGACCTGCGCCGCCTGATGCGCGCGATACTGGCCGCAACTGTCGCCGCCTTAGCGCTGGCTGTGGTCGGCTGCACGCCGGCCGCGCAGCCGTCCACGGCTGGCGTGTCCGCCCGGCTCGTCGCCGCTCCCGGCAACGAGAAGGGCGTGCTGACGCCGGCCCAGATCCAGCGCGCCTACAACCTGGTGCCGCTGTACCAGGAGGGCGTCAACGGCGCCGGCCAGACGATCGTGATCGTGGACCCGTACGGGTCGCCCACGATCGCCGCGGACCTGCGGCACTTCGACGCGGCTTTCGGGCTCTCCGGCCCGCCGTCTTTCCGCGTCATCGCGCCCGCCGGCCCGATCCCCGCCGGGCGGCTGGCCGGCTACCGGCTCGGGGTCGCGTTCGAGACCACGCTCGATGTCGAGTGGGCCCACGTCATGGCGCCGAGGGCGAGCATCCTCCTGGTGGAGACGCCGGCGGCCGAAATCGAGGGGGCGACCGGCTTCGCCCAGATCGTGCAGGCGCTCACGTACGTGATCAGGCGGCACCTCGGCGGCGTGGTCAGCATGAGCCTCGCCGCCACCGAGGAGACGTTCCGCTCGCCGGCTCAGCTGCTGTCATTCCGCTCCGCGTTCGAGCTCGCCGCTGAGCCGGCGTACCGGGTCACGCTGGTCGCCGCGAGCGGGGACTGGGGCGCCAGCGGCCCGACCTACTACAACAACAGCTACTACCCCAGGCCGGTCGTGGGCTGGCCGGCCAGCGACCCGCTCGTCACGGCGGTAGGCGGAACTCAGCTCGACCTGTCCCCGAGCGGAGCGCGGCGCTCGCCGGACATAGCGTGGTTCGGCAGTGGCGGCGGCTATTCCTCGGTGTTCAGCAAGCCCGCCTACCAGGATCATGCCCTGCGCGGTGACCAGCGCGGCATCCCCGATATCTCGATGGACGCCTCTTGCCAGAGCTCGGTCGTGATCTACGCCAGCTTTCCCGGCGGCGGCCGCTGGAGCGGCATCTGCGGCACGAGCCTGGCGACGCCGCTGTTCGCGGGCGTCGTCGCGCTCGCCGACCAGGTCGCCGGGCATCCGCTCGGGCTGATCAACCCGGCCCTGTACCGGATGGCGGCGGCGCACGATCGCGGCATCGTCGCTATTGTCCGCGGCGGCAACAGCGTGCGCTTCCCGCGCGGGCCCACCGTCCAGGGGTACCGGGCCGGGCCCGGATACAACCTGGTCACTGGTCTCGGCACGGTGGACGCCCGCTACTTCGTGCCCGAGCTGGCGGCGGCCTCCCGGTAGCTGCCAGGCCGTCAGCCAGGCGGGCAGCGAGCGCGGGGCCGGGCATGTTCGCTATCAGATGATTTTTTCGTGACGCGCAAACTTGCGCGATGCGAAAGTTTAGGTATCCTTACAGTGTGACGACGAATCCAGACGCGGCCGAGGCCACGGCCGACCTGGCGCAGTGGCAGAGCCGAGAGCAGCCCCTAGCCCAGTGGCACCGCGACTACCTCGAGCACGTGGGGGAGCGGGGCGCGGATTGCCCGCACCCTTCGGGGCTGCGCGAGCGGAAGAAGCTCGCCACCCGGCACGCCCTCGGCGTCGCCGCGATGCGGCTGGCGATCCAGCGCGGCCTGGAGAACGTGCTGGTCGAGGACATCGCCGATGCCGCCGGGGTGTCGACGCGAACCTTTAACAACTACTTCAGCAGCAAGTACGAGGCGATCTGCGCGCTCAGCTTCGACCGCGCCCTGCGGATCGGCACGGCCCTGCGCGAGCAGCCGGCCGACGAGCCGCTGTGGACGGCGATCACCAACGCGATCATGTCGGAGTACGGCAACTCCGACCGTGCCCTCGACCCGGAGTGGATGGCCGGCATCCGCCTGGTTATCTCCACGCCCGCGCTCCGCGGCGAGTCGCTGAAGGTTCAGGCCATGACCCAGTACGCGCTGGCTGAGGCGATCGCGATCAGGCTGGGCGCGAGCGCTGCGGGCAGCATGTTCCCGCGGATACTCGCTGGCACCGTGATGGCGGCGGTCAACGCCGTCCTGGACCGCTGGGTTAACTCCGACCCGCCCACCGCGATGGCGCCGCTCATGCGCCGCGCGCTGGAGGAACTGGCGGACGGCATGCTGCAGACCCTGAGCGACCGCGAGCCTGCAGACTCCGGCTAGCGCCGGACACGCCTCGTTCCCGCCAGGCTGCTAAATCCCCGAGAAACTGAGAGCCTCCCGTGCTAATCCGACTGCTGCGCGAATACCTGCGGCCTTACCGAAAGCCGCTGGCCTTGGTGCTGGGCCTGCAGCTGGCGCAGACGCTGGCGACGCTGTACCTGCCCACGCTCAACGCCGACATCATCGACAAGGGCGTGATCTTCCATAACACGGGCTACATCATGCGGACCGGCGGCGTGATGCTGGCGATCACGCTGGCGCAGATCGTCTGCGCCGTGGCCGCCGTGTACTTCGGGGCCAAGGTCGCGATGTCGCTGGGCCGGGACCTCCGGCACGGGATCTTCAGCCGGGTCCAGCAGTTCTCCGACCGGGAAATGAACCACTTCGGCACGCCGTCGCTCATCACCAGGACCACCAACGACGTCCAGCAGGTGCAGATGCTGGCGATCATGACGTTCACCTTGCTGGTGTCCGCGCCGATCATGTGCATCGGCGGCATCATCCTGGCGCTGAACCAGGACGTGAAGCTGTCCTCGCTCCTGATCGTGTCGGTGCCGCTGCTCGGCATCATCGTGACGCTGATCATTTCCCGGATGCGGCCGCTGTTCCGGCAGATGCAGGAACGGCTGGACACCATCAACCGGGTGCTGAGGGAACAGATAACCGGCGTCCGGGTGATCCGCGCGTTCGTCCGCGATCCGCGCGAGTCGCAGCGGTTCGCCGGTGCCAGCGGTGACCTGTTCGACGTTTCGCTCGGGGCGGGCAAGCTCATGGCGATGATGTTCCCGTCGGTCATGCTGGTGCTCAACCTGTCCACGACCGCCGTGGTGTGGTTCGGCGGACACCTGGTTGCCGACGGCAGCATGCAGGTCGGCTCGCTGACGGCGTTCATCACCTATCTGGCGCAGATCCTGACGGCGGTCATGATGGCCACGTTCATGTTCATGCTCGTGCCGCGGGCCGAGGTTAGCTCGGAACGCATCATGGAGGTAATCGGCACCGAGCCGGCGCTGGCGGCTCCGGTGACCGCGCTGCCGGCCGGTCCGCGGCCGGGTCAGGTCGAGCTGCGCGGGGTCGAGTTCTCTTATCCGGGAGCCGAGCAGCCGGTGCTGCACGACATCACGCTGACCGCCCTGCCCGGCCAGACGACCGCGATCATCGGCGGCACCGGCGCCGGAAAGACCACGCTGGTCAACCTGATCCCGCGCCTGGTGGACGTGACCGGCGGCTCGCTGTCGGTGGGCGGGGTGGACGTCCGCGACCTTGATCCGGCCGTGCTCTCGAAAGCCATCGGCCTGGTCCCGCAGAGGCCGTACTTGTTCTCCGGCACGGTCGCGACCAACCTCAGGTACGGCAACCAGGAGGCCTCCGACGAGGACCTGTGGCGGGCGCTGGAGATCGCCCAGGCCAGGGACTTCGTCGAGCGGATGCCGGACGGACTGAACTCGCCGATCGCGCAGGGCGGCACGAACGTGTCCGGCGGCCAGCGGCAGCGGCTCGCGATTGCCAGGGCGCTGGTGCACAGGCCGGCCGTGTACCTGTTTGACGACTCGTTTTCCGCCCTCGACTATGCCACCGACGCGCGGCTGCGCGCGGCGCTGGCGACCGAGATGAGCGAGGCGACCGTGATCGTCGTCGCGCAGCGGGTGAGCACGATCCGCAGTGCCGACCAGATAATCGTGCTGGACGCGGGCCGGATTGTCGCCACCGGGACGCATGCCGACCTGATGGGTACCAGCGAGACCTACAGGGAGATCGTGCTCTCCCAGCTGACCGAGCAGGAGGCCGCGTGATGAGCGGGCC
>JASHUE010000828.1:0-3503 GCA_030040195.1 Streptosporangiaceae bacterium
CCCGCTCGAGGAGATCTCCGGGCTGCGGATCGGCTCCCGGCCGTCGCGGCGCGGGCACGGCGGCGGTCCCCTCGGCCTGGAGGACCTGCGGGCGATCCCGTGGGTGTTCGCCTGGGCGCAGACCCGCCTCAACCTGCCCGGCTGGTACGGCCTGGGCAGCGGCCTGCTCGCGGCGACCTGGGCCGGCGCCGGGGAGCGTGACTCCGCCGGGCCGGCCGGAGGCAGCGCGTTCGGCCACGTCACGGACGCGCTCGAGGCGGGCTCCAGGGAGGCCTACCGCCAACTGGTGACCACGGACGGATTCGCTGAGTGGTTCGCGCAGCTTAGCCCGCTGGCGGAGATCGGCAGCATGCGACTCGGCTCCCGCCCGGCACGACGGGGCCTGGCGGCTCCGGCCGACCTGGCCGACCTGCGCGCAATCCCGTGGGTGTTCGCCTGGGCCCAGACCAGGGTGAACCTGCCCGGCTGGTACGGCCTGGGCAGCGGCCTGCGGGCCGCCATCGACGGCGCGGCGGGCCTAGCCGGCGTGCAGGCGGCCTACCGGGAGTGGCCGCTGCTTGCCGTCCTGCTCGATAACGCGGAGATGAGCCTGGCCAAGACCAACCGGAGGATCGCGTCGCGGTACCTGGCGCTCGGGGACAACGCGCAGCTCACGGCAGAGGTGTTGCGGGAGTATGACCTGACCAGAGACCTGGTGCTGCGGGTCACCGGGCATCATCGCCTGCTGGCAGACCGGCCCGTCCTGGCCAGGGCCGTGGCGCTCAGGGATCCGTACGTGGACGCCCTCTCTCAGCTGCAGCTCCGTGCCCTCGGAGCACTCCGCGCCACCGATGACCCAGGTGAGCGCGCGAGTTTGGAGCGGTTCTTGCTGCTCACCGTCAACGGCGTGGCCGCTGGCCTCCAGAACACCGGATGACCTGCCCGCGGGAACGCTCCAGCGAGGCCGGGCGTTAGCCTTCAGCATGCAAGTAGAAATCTGGTCAGACATCGTGTGCCCCTGGTGCTACCTGGGCAAAAGGCGGTTTGAGCAGGCATTGGCCGGGTTCGGCCACCGCGACCAGGTCGACGTCGTCTATCGCTCCTTCGAGCTTGACCCGGCGGCGCCCGCCGACGCGACGGTCCCGACTGTTCAAGTCCTGGCCAGCAAGTACGGCATGAGCTCGGAGCAGGCTGAAGACGCTCAGCGACAGATGGAGCAGCGCGCGGCGGGAGACGGACTGACGTTCCGGATGGAGAACCTGCGCAGCGGCAACACCAGGGACGCCCACCGGCTTGTGCAGCTGGCCAAGGTCAACGGCAGGCAGGCCGACCTCGTCGAGGCACTGCACCGGGCGTACTTCACCGAGCAGGAGTCCGTCTTCGACCAGGCATCGCTCGCCCGCATAGCCGTCGGTGCCGGCCTGGACCCGGCCGAGGTAGACAAAGTCCTGACAACGGACCAGTTCGCCGACGACGTGACCGAGGATGAGATGACGGCCAGCTCGCTGGGAGCCACCGGCGTGCCGTTCTTTGTCATCGATCGCCGCTATGCGATCTCCGGCGCCCAGCCAGCCGACACCATCGCCCGCGCGCTCGAGCACGCCTGGGACAACGCAGGCGATTGACACAGCGCTGAGCTCGCGGCCGACCGAGGGGCTCAGCGCTGCTAGCGCCGTCGACTTAGCGCTGGGCGCGCGGCGGGCTGGCCCGGGAGCCGTATTCTGCCGCTGACGGCAGCGCCGATGCACCCGCATCGGGCGGCGCCCAGCCAACGGTTCCGGTAGCGGCTACAGCTCGCTGAGGTGCCGTCGCGCGGTGCCACACGACGGCAACCACGAACGGCCAGGCCGACTGCGTCGAGGCGGTCAGCCGTTCGGCCAGGCCGAGGTCATGGCCGAGCCAGATCTCGAACATCACCCAGCCGGCCATCGCTGCGAACACAGCGGTCACGATGACCGCGTTCCGGCCGCTCACGGCCGCCAGCGCGGGAGGCGCTCGCCAGGCCACGAGGGCAGGCCAGACGGCGATCGTCGCGCAGCCGAGCGTCGTCCAGGCCAGGTGCACCGCTGTCGGGCCCGTTACCGGCTCGGGCGAGAGGGCGATGCCGATGCTGCACAGGCCGGCGACCACCAGCAGGATCCGCGCGGGCAGCCACAGCGCGGGCATGCCGGACGCCGTCGCGATGTAGCAGGCCCCGGTCAGCAGCATGGCCCACGTCATGATCCACCGGTCGCTGCCGGTGTACCCGGCCATCACGCTGACCGTCTGCCGCATCGGGCTGTAGGAGGGCGGCTGAAACGCGCCGGCAACCAGCCACCCAATGGTCAGCAGCAGCGGCGACAGCGCCGAGCTGATGACTGTCCAGGAGCGTACGTCCTCGGGCGGGCGAGCCAGCCCGCGAGAGGGCCAGGGCCAGCCGTTCACGTCAACCGAGGGCTGCGCGCCGGTCAGCATTCTTCGAATGCGTGCCATGGCGCATCAGGACCCCGACGAGACGTGCCCCGTTCGCACTACCGGATATTTATGGACATACAGCAAATGCGCGAGATGGCTCACTGCCGCGAGCTGGCTGACTGCCAGTGGCCCGGCGATGGCTCGGAGGGCATCCTGCGGGTTGCGAAGCGCCCTGGCCCATGAAGCCCGGCTGGTCTGCATGCTGCTCCTCCGTTCGGCCTAGCAGGCAGCTAGCTGGCGCTGGCCGCCGGAAACGGGCTAAGTGGAGGCTGCCCTCCGGAAACCAGCCTAACAGGTTCCGGAGGCGACCTCCACATAATAACCCACTCCAGGCCGTCGAGGCTCATGACCCCGGCCCGGGCCGCCTGCTGCCGAGCGCGGAGAGTCCTCGGGGCAGGCTTAGTTCCGGCAGCAAAGCGGTTAGCCTGCCGGTCGAGCGCTCAGGCCTCGCCGCAGGGACCGGGCATGGACAGCAGCCGGCGATTAGCGCGGCCGGGGTCGGCCAGGGTCAGCATCGCCTCGCGCACCTGCTGCGGCGCTAGCGGAGGCTCGGGCAGGCGGTGCGCGTTTTCCGCGCGGAACGCGTCCAGCATCAGGCCGAGGTGACGACGCCACGCTCCTGGTGCGACCGCGTAGGTCGCCTCGGTAATCCTGGTGCTCCCCCACAGCAGGAAAGCGATGTCCTCGGCGGTGACGTCGGCCCTCACCGACCCGGCTCGCTGCGCCCTCCGGACAATGCGGCGGCCGAGCAGGTAGGCCTGGTCCTTCATCTGCTCCAGGCAGCAAGCCGACGCCATGCGCATGCAGGCCACGTCATTGAAGCCGCGATCGTCCGACTGCAGTTCGCACAGCCGCTCAAGGTAGTAGGCGAATCCGTCCCAGGCATCAGCAAGAGACAGGGCTTGCTCGGCGGCATCTACCCAGGCTTGCGCCTTCCCGATGAACACGGCTTCCACCAGGCACAGCCTGGACGGGAAGTGCCGGTAGAGCGTCCCGATCGCCACGCCCGCATTCCGCGCCACGGACTCCAGCGGCGCGTCCACGCCGTGGGCCGCGAACGCCGCGCGCGC
>JASHUE010000829.1:0-5094 GCA_030040195.1 Streptosporangiaceae bacterium
ACGGAGCCAGGCGCGCGCCGGTCGCTGCTCGCACTGGCCGAGACGATCTGGCAGGGCGGCCAGTGGTCGCGCCGCGTGTGGCCGACGTGCTCGTCATAGGGGCCGGGCCCGCCGGGGCGGTCGCCGCCGGTGAGCTGGCCAGGCGCGGGCTGTCTGTGCTGCTCGCGTGCGGCGGGCCCGGCGGCGAGCAGGATCACGACGTGCTGGTCAGCGGGCAGGCCGCGCGGTACCTGAACGACCTTGGAGGGCCGGCGGTCGCGCGGCTCAGACCAATCAGGACCGTCAGGCTCGGCGCGGGACAGGCCGGGCGGTCGATCGCCGATGCCGGTTGCTTCGCGTGCGACGCCGGGGAGCTGCGCGACGGGCTCCGCCGGGCCGCGGTCGTGGCCGGCGCCGTGCCGCTCGTCGGCCTGGTGACATCGGTTGAGGTGTCCGCCGGCGGCTACCTGGCGGTGATCGCCGGCCCTGGGGCTGGCTCCGGCGCCGCCGGACTGCCGGTGCTGTCCCGCCACGTCATCGCGGCGACCGGCGTCGCTGGCAGGACCGGCAACGGCCTTAGGACCGGCATTGGCCCTGGGACGGGCCCGGACGGCGTCGGAGTCGCTGCCCGGACCAGCGATGACACAGTCCGCGAAAGCGGCTCGGACGTCGGCCAGCCCGCACTCGGCATCGCGTGCGCGCGGCGCTTCGCCGACGTCGGCCTGCGCGGCCGCATGCTGCTCACCCTGACCGCTCCCACGGCGACCGGCCTGGCCGCCACGCCGACGTGCGCATGGGCGATTCCGGGCGGAAACGGCATCGTGACCGTCGGTGTGGCCCGTGGCGCCGGCCCTGGCCCGGCCGACCCTGAAGGCCTCAGCGGCTCTGAAGACGTCATCGGCCTCGAAGACCTGATGGGCATCGCGGTCGAGGCGCTGGCCGAGACGGAGCCGCGGCTGCGCGCGATGGCCCCGGCGGGCCCGCTGGTCAGCGGCCCGCTCGACGCTGGCTTCACGCCCGACCGGCTGGCCACGGCGGACTACCTGCTCGTCGGCGACGCTGCCGGGCTGGTGAACCCGTTCACCGGTGAGGGACTCGGCTACGCCGTGCTGAGCGGACTGCTGGCCGCACGGTCCATCGCCGAGCGGCCCGACAACAGAGATGCGGCGCGCGAGGCATACCTGCACTGGCTGTCGGCCAGGTTCGTCGGCTACTTCGAGACCGCGCGGCACGCGTCCCGCCGGTATCACCTGACCTGGCGAGTGCTCGGCGCGGCGGCCGGCAGCGATCACCCGTTCTTTGCCAAGGCCCGTCGGGCGATCCTGCTGCCCGATGGGCTGACCGGCATCGCCCCGGCCGAGCACCTGGATCTCGCCGGGCCGGACGTGATCGCGCTCACGCCGTTCCTCGCGGCATGCGACGAGGTCATCGTGGCCACGATCCGCAGCCAGTGGCCGTTCCTCGCCCGGCTCATGCTGGCCGAGGGCACGGTCGCGGAGCCGCGGCTGCGGCCCGCGCTGCTGCTGTACGCCGGAATAATCGCCGGGGGCGCGCGACCCGATGTCCGTTACGCGACGGTCGGTGCCGCCATCGAGCTCGCGCAGCTTGGCGCGCTGTCGTTCCTCGGCCCGCCGTCACGTGGCCGGCCGCCAGGCCGGGGGGTCGACTGGGCAACAGCCACCACGGTGCTAGCCGGCGACTTCCTGCTCGCGCAGGCATCCCGGCTCGTCGCCGAATCGCAGACGGGGACCTCATGGTCGTTCGCAGAATGGCTCGGCGAGCTGGCCGCGCTGCGGGCCGCTCGTCTCGACCCAGCCCGGACCGACGTGCCGGCCGGGGCCGTGTTCGCCTCGCTGCTCGAGTTCCCTGCCCGCATCGGCGGGCTGCTCGGCGGCTGCCCGGCCGGGACCGTGACCGCGCTGCGCGAGGTCGGCCATCACTGCGGTCACGCGTTCCTTCACGCGGAGGACATCCTCGCGCTCCGGGGCGAGCGCACCAGGCTGGACGCCACGCTGTCGGCCATGCTCTGCGGCCGGATCTCAGCCGTCGGCGAGGGCGCGGCAGACTGGTCCCCCGGTGAAGGGCGGACCGTGCTGAACCTGCATGGCCGGCTGGACCGAGAGGCCAGGCAGGCCGCGCTCGCCACAGCGGTCCGTGCGTGCCTGGCGGCCCACCGCGATGCCGTGTGCGCGACCGCCGCCGTTGCAGGCCCGGCCGCCGCCCGAATACTCAGGCAGTTTGCCGCGGCGGTCGCGGCCCCCGCGATCGCGGTACCGGCAGCCGCGGCAACTGCGGCCGATGGCCCGGGCTACGCGGGTTGCTGACGTAGTCACGGGTATCGGCGTACCCACACGCGGCTCACACTAGATTCCCGGGAATTGCTAAAGCTGTAGGTATCTGTTCGGTTTAAGTTAGAAGTGATCTAGTTAACGTGTTACGGGTGTACGGGGGACCAGGCTGGTGACCGATCTCGAATTGCGTGTGCTCGGGCCCGTCGAGGTATGGCGCGGCGGCCTCCAGGTGGCGCTTGGCGGCCGGACTACGCTTACTGTGCTTGCCGGTCTCGCGCTGTCACCCGAGCGCGCAATCGGCGTCGAGACGCTCATCGACTATGTGTGGGACGGCGATTTCCCCGCCCATCCGCGCGCCGCTCTGCACAACGGTTTATCCCGGCTGCGCCGCCTCCTCGGCGACGGACTCATCGAGACGCTTGGCTGGGGGTACCGGCTGCACGCCAGCGCGGACAGCCTTGACTTGCTGCGCTTCGACCGCCAGCTCGCGCTCGCCAGACAGGCGGCGGCCGATGGCAGGGACGAGGATTCGATCGCCGCACTCGACGCCGCGATCCGGCTTTGGCGGGATCCGCCACTCGGCAACGTCGATTCGCCCGCGCTGCACCGGCAGGTACTGCCGCGCCTGACCGAGCGATACCTGGATGCCGTCGAGCGCAGGACCGAACTATGCCTGCGGCTCGGCCGTCACGATACGCTCGCCGAGGAACTGTCCGCGGTGGCGCGCAGCCATCCGCTGCGCGAGCGCATCACCGGCCAGCTCATGATCGCGCTGACCCTGTCGGGCCGCAGGGCGGACGCGCTGGTCGCTTATCACCAGCTGCGCAGCGCCCTGCGTGAGGAACTCGGCGTCGACCCGACCGCCGCGCTGCAAGACCTGCATGTCCAGATCCTGCGGTGCCGCCCCGAGCTGGAACCCCGCGGCCGGATGGTCCTGGCCTGACCGCTGTTACCGTGAGGTTTGGCCGAGGTTGCGAAGGCCGTTGACACACGCCGAAGGGTAGACCCGACGGCAGTACGTCGAGTGCGGTTAGTCTGGGTCTCGACACCTCTGAGCGCCAATCCCGACCTTGGACCTACCTGGCTGGTCAGCTGCGCTCGCCAGCGGGTGCTCGGCAGGCAAGGGGCAGGCCGGACGGAGAGGTTGTAGCCGGCTGGGGTGCCGCGGGCGGCAATCCGCGCACAGCTGCTCGTCGCGCCGGTGCCTGCGCGCCCACCGGCGTGCCGAACTTCCCGACCCCACACTGACTACTCACGGCACGCAGCGGGAATGAGAGCAGCGTCGGCATCAACTCGCAGTCGCCGGAATACCTGGCCGGTGCGCGCGATTGCCGACATCTGCGACCCCTGGACGGAGCGTGAGCGGGACGTTTCCCGTGGCCGGAAGGCGGGCCAGCGGCAGGTTGCCGTGGGTCGGACCAGCCCGTGAGGGGCAACCCTCTGACGTCACGCCCGCCGCACCCTGCGGCGAAAGGTCATTCCCGAAGGCGGTCACAACAGGCCTCATAAATCCATCAACGGCATCCGGCTGGCCGGGGAGCGCATTGGGCGCGCCAAGTACGTGATCTTGGCTTAGGGCCAGCCGGTCGGCCGCAATGTGCGGACGACGTAGGTGCCGGTGCTCCAAATGCACCGGCCGATGCCTAAAGACCTTGCGAAAGGAGTGTAGTCATGCTGCTCACGCGTCACCTCGTGCGGCAGGCTGTGCTCGCCGCATCGGCGTGGCCCCACAAACGCGACGAACGCGGCGAATGCGGCAGGGGGGCTCGGTGAAGGCCTCCGTAAGGCGCCCGGTTCTGCTCGGAGCGGCCTTCGCGGCCGCCGCCGCGACCTGGTGGGGGACCGACGCGGCCCCGTACCCGTACGCCCAGCGCTGGCTGCTCGACCTGCCGCTGCCGTTCCTGACCAATCGGCGTCTCGATGCGCTGCTGGCCGCCCGGCCGGGCGAGCGGGTCCTGGAGATCGGGCCGGGCACCGGCCTGCAGGCACTGCACGTGGCGGGCCTGCTGGGCCCCGCCGGGCGGCTCGACATCGTGGACGTCCAGCAGCCGATGCTCGATCACGTCATGCGTCGCGCGGCGGGTAAGAATATCGGCCCGATCGTCCCGAACAGGGCGGACGCACGGGAACTCCCGTTTGAGGACGCCAGCTTCGACGCCGCCTACCTGGTGACGGTCCTCGGGGAGATCCCCGATCCCAGGGCGGCCATGCGGGAGATCGGACGGGTCCTGAAGCCGGGCGGACGGCTGGTCGTCGGGGAGTTCCTTGACCGGCACTTCGTCCCGTTGGTGACCTTGCTGGGGTACGCCAATGAGGCCGGGTTGCGGCCCTCGGCCTGGCTCGGGCCGGCGCTGGCCTATTTCGCTAGATTCCAGGCTGCCCTCGGGGATCTCAGATGACAGCATGACCGGTGAGGCCGCCTCACCCGTGCGCCTATCCTGCTGGGGTGCGGGTGTTGCCGAGGGTGTGCTGGTACGACGCCGCGTCAATCGAACTCGGCCCAGAGGATCTGGCCGTGCTGAGCCCGGCCGAGCACGCGCGGGGCTCCTCGTACAGGTTTCCCGTTGACCAGCACCGCTACCGCGTGGCACACGTCATGCTCAGGCAGCTGCTCGGCGAAGTCACGGACTCGCCTCCCGCGTGGCTGCGGTTCGGCCGGGAGCCGTGCCCAGTGTGCGGCGGTCCGACCGGAAGGCCGCGCCTGAGCGAGCACGAGACACCGCAGTTCTCGCTGGCTCACTCCGGCGACACGATCGCGATCGCGATCGGGCCTGACCCGGTCGGGATCGACTGCGAGCGACTCGACGGCCGCTGCGTTTGTGAG
>JASHUE010000830.1:0-17712 GCA_030040195.1 Streptosporangiaceae bacterium
CGAGCCGCCTGGCCCGAGGAACTGCTCAAAGTTCGCCGGCCATACGCCCGACCTGGCCAAGCCCGGAAAATTCTCACTGTAGGGTGCAACCATTGTGGCCGCCGGATAGTGAAGGCAATCAAGGCATCTATAGGAAGGTTTGGGGACTCCTTCGATGGCAATCACCAGTGACTCGACGTCGGTCAGGGAAGCACCGACCACTGCGATGGCGCCTGAGCAGCGGGCTCAGTTCGAGCAGGACGGCTACCTCATCATCCGGGGCGCCCTGACGCCGACCGAAGTGGACTACTACACCGCCGCCCTCGACCGCGTGTACGAGGAGCAGCAGGCCTCAGGCGCCATCGCACCGGGCAAGTCCATGCACGTGCTCAGCGCGGCCGCCAACTGCCACGACGCGGTCGGGCTGATCGACCACCCGGTGACCTTCCCGCTGGTGTGGTCCATCCTCGGCTGGAACGTGCACATCTACCACTCCCACCTCGACGTACACCCGCCGATCAGGGAGAAGGTGCCGTTCCGGTTCGAGTGGCACCAAGACGGGGGCCGGCAGAACCGCGAGCTCGAGGGCGTGCCGCGCGAGCGGATGTCGGTCAAGCTCGCCTACTGGCTCTCGGACGTCTCCGAGACCGGCCGGGGCAACTTCAAGATCCTTCCCGGCAGCCACAAGACCAACTGGATCGACGGGCCGCCGCGGCGTGACATCGAGTGGCCTGACCCGGAGGGCGCCATCGAGGTCCAGGTAAGCCCGGGCGACGCGGTCTTCTTCGACCGGCGGCTGTGGCACTGCCGGACCAACAACTACTCCGACATCACCCGTAAGGCGATGTTCTTCGGCTACACCCTGCGGTGGGTCGCGATCCGGGACGAGATCGCCGGCGCCGACGACCCGGAGTGGGTGCAGTCGCTAAGCCCGGTCCGCCAGCAGTTGCTCGGCCACATCGGCAAGGGCATCCCCGGCGAGCTCGAGGGCGACCACGCCTGGGGTCATTACCCCAAGACCACCCCGCTGTACGGATGGCTGGACGAGCGGGACATGCTCGTTCACGACAACCCGCCACTGCGCAAGTAACAGCGGCGTGAGGGCAGGCGGACGGCCGGAGGCCGGTCAGTCCGCCGGGCCGCCCGCGGTTGCATCGCCCGAGTCGGCCGGACTCACCCCGTTCCCGGTATCGGCAGCCGTGGCATCGGTCAGGTCAGCGGGCCGAGGCGACGGCAGCACCGCGCCAGCCATCGCTTCGAGTGCGTCCGCCGCGACGCCGGTGACCGGGCCGGGCAGGGACTGCGACGTGGCCGGGCGGGCGGGCGCGGGGCGACGGCGCGACCCCGCCCCGTCGTCGGGTTCGCCATCCCCGGCCGAGCCGCTGAAGGCCGAGCTGAGGGTCCGCAGCGCGCTTGTCACCTCGCTCGGGATCATCCAGACGGTGTTGCCGGGACCGTTCGCGATCTGCGGCAGGGTCTGCAGGTACTGGTAGGCCAGCAGTTTCGGGTCGGGATCGTTCTCATGAATCGACTGGAATATCGTCGCGATGGCCTGGCCCTGCCCTTCGGCCCGCAGGATCGAGCTCTGCCTCTCGCCCTCCGCCCGCAGGATCGCGCTCTGCTTCTCCCCCTCGGCGGTCAGGATCTGCGACTGTCGCACGCCTTCGGCGGTCAGGATCGCGGCCCGCTTCTCGCGCTCGGCCCGCATCTGCTTTTCCATCGCGTCCTTGACCGTCTGCGGCGGGTCGATGGCCCTGATCTCGACCCTGGTCACCCGGATCCCCCACTTGCCTGACGCGTCGTCGAGCACGCCGCGCAGCATCGTGTTGATCTTGTCGCGGGAGGTCAGCGTCTGCTCCAGGTCCATCGAGCCGATCACGCTCCGCAGCATCGTCGCAGTGAGCTGCTCGATCGCCTGGATGTAGTTGACGATCTCGTAGTCGGCGGCCCTGGGGTCAGTAACCTGGAAGAACAGCACGGTATCGATGCTGACCACGAGGTTGTCCTCGGTGATGACCCGCTGCCCGGTGAAGGACACCACCTGCTCCCGCAGGTCGGTCAGCGGCTTGACCCGGTCGATGAACGGAACGATCCAGTTCATCCCCGGCTCGAGAGTCTTGGTGTACCGGCCGAACCGTTCCACGTTGCGAGCCCGCGCCTGCGGCACGATGCGGATCGTACGGACCGTGAGCAAGACGATCAGGAGGATGACGACTCCGACAACGATGCCGACCAACTCAATCATGTGTTACTCCCGCGGATACACGAGGGCGGTCGCGCCCTCGATCTGCATAACGTCGACGGTCTTGCCCGGCGGGATGACTAGCGTCTCGTCGTAGGAGCGCGCCGACCACACCTCGCCGCCGATCCTGACCTTGCCGGCGTGCTCGGTCACTTCCTCGAGCACGTAAGCCGACCGTCCGACCAGCGCCGCGGTCCCGGTGCGCAGCAGGGGCGGCTGGCGGATATGCCGGAGCGCGAACGGGCGGGCTATGCCGAGGCCGAGGCCCGAGGCGACCACGAACGCGCCGAACTGCAGCGCCGCGTCGCCACCGAGCGCGCCGGTCCCCGCGGCCACCAGGGCACCGATCGCGACGAGCCCGAAGGCCAGCGTCGTGGTCATGATCTCTGCGAAGCCAAGTACAGCCGCGATGATCAGCCAGATAATCCAGATACCCACCGCGACGCTCCGAAGTTAACTTGACCGTCACTTTGACAGTAGTCCTTGCCGGCCTTCCGCGCATTACCGCCGAAGCGCGATCTTGGCCGGCTTCACACGATCGTTAGGAACGGGGAGGATGGAACCTACTCGCGTGCCGGGGAGGGTTAGACGATGTCCGTTACAGCCGAATTGTCGTATAGCCACGGCGCCAGCCCGGATCGGCTGCTCGGCGAGACTATTGGCGACAACCTCCGGCGGATGGCCGCCGCGCACGGCAGCTCCGAGGCTCTCGTCGACGTGCCCAGCGGGCGGCGCTGGACGTATGCGCAACTGGACGCTGACACCGACGAGGTGGCGAGCGGCCTGATCGCCGCCGGCGTGGCTCGGGGCGACCGGGTCGGCATCTGGGCGCCGAACTGCGCCGAATGGGTGCTGCTGCAATACGGCACGGCGAAGATGGGCGCGATCCTGGTCAACATCAACCCGGCCTACCGCAGCCACGAGCTGGGTTACGTGCTGCGCCAGGCCGGAATCTCGCTGCTCGTCAGCGCGGAGAGCTTCAGGGCCAGCGACTACCGCGCCATGATCGGGGCGGTCCGCGGCGAACTGCCCGCGCTGGAGCGCATCGTTTACATCGGCACGCCGGACTGGGATGCGCTCGTTGCCTCCGGCGCCGCGGTCGACGATGCCGCCTTGGCCGAACGAGGGGCGTCTCTGGCATTCGACGACCCGATCAACATCCAGTACACCAGCGGAACGACCGGGTTCCCGAAGGGTGCGACCCTGTCGCACCACAACATCCTGAACAACGGATTCTTCATCGGGGAGGGCTGCCGGTATACCGCCGCCGACCGGGTGTGCATTCCTGTTCCCTTCTATCACTGCTTCGGGATGGTGCTCGGCAATCTGGCGTGTACCACCCATGGCGCCTGCATCGTTATCCCGGCGTCCGGCTTCGACCCGGCCCTGACCCTGGCCGCGGTGCAGGCCGAGAAGTGCACCTCGTTGTATGGCGTGCCGACGATGTTCATCGCCGAGCTAGCGCTGCCTGACTTCGCGGCCTATGACCTCTCGTCGCTGCGCACCGGGATCATGGCCGGCTCGCCGTGCCCGGTCGAGGTGATGAAACGCGTGGTCAGCGAGATGCACATGGAAGAGGTGACGATCTGCTACGGCATGACCGAGACCTCGCCGGTATCAACGCAGACCCGCGCGGACGACGACATGGAGCGGCGGGTGTCCACTGTCGGCCGCGTCCACCCGCACGTGGAAATCAAGGTCATCGATCCCGAGACCGGGCTCGTGCTACCGCGCGGCTCGCATGGCGAGCTGTGCACGCGCGGCTACCCCGTCATGCTCGGCTACTGGAACGAGCCGGAGAAGACGGCCGAGGCAATCGACGCGGCCCGGTGGATGCACACCGGGGATCTCGCGGTGATGGACGAGGCTGGTTACCTCAAGATCGTCGGGCGGATCAAGGACATGGTGATCCGCGGCGGGGAGAACATCTACCCGCGCGAGATCGAGGAGTTCCTGTACACCCACCCGGACATCGAGGACGTCCAGGTGATCGGGGTGCCGGACCCGAAGTACGGCGAGGAGCTGTGCGCGTGGGTCAAGCTGCGGCCGGGCAGCGAGCTGACGACCGAGCACGTGCGGGAGTTCTGCAGCGGCAAGATCGCGCACTATAAGGTGCCGCGGTATGTCCGGGTCACGCAGGAGTTCCCGATGACCGTGACCGGCAAGGTGCAGAAGTTCAAGATGCGCGAGACGTCGATCACCGAACTCGGGCTGGTGTCGGCCAGTCAGGTCGAGACCGCCTAGAGATCCTGCTACTTGACGTCGAGCGAGATCTCGGTGCCGGCGAGCGCCTTGCTCACCGGGCAGGCTGCCTTGGCCTCGGCCGCGATCCGGGCAAAGTCCTCCGGCGTGACGCCCTCCGCCGATCCGCTTACCGTCAGCTTGATGCCGCTGATCCGGAAGCCGCCCGCCGGGTCAGGGCCGAGAGTCACGTCGGCACTAACCTCCAGTTGCGGATTGCTGCCCCCGGCGCCGCCGAGCAGAGCGGAGAACTGCATCGCGAAGCAGGCGGAGTGCGCCGCCGCTATCAGTTCCTCCGGGCTGGTCGCGCCCCCGGCGTCGTCGGCGGCCCGCTTGGGGAAGCTGACCTCATACGTACCGACACCGGAACTGACGAGCACGACGGTTCCGGTTCCTTCCTGGATGCTGCCAGACCAGGTTGTGCGGGCGGTCCGAGTGGGCATCGCGGGCTCCTCCTGCGGTGGGGGGTGATCAGCGGACTCTCGTGGCGATCGCGAAGTCGAGCCCATCCAGCCTAGCCGCCGGCGAGGCGCGTTCCCCGGGCTACGGCCAGCAAACCCGCCAGGGGGTCCTGGAGACCGCCGACTTGCCACGCTCGGCCCGATCCTGCTTTTATGCGGTCACCAGCCGCGGCACCCGGCGCCGCCCGGCCAGGTCTTCGAGGAACGCCATGGCCGCATCGCGCCAGGAGCCCGCTGCCAGCCCGCCGCGCGATCCGTTCGGGCCCGCCCGGATTGGACCGGTCGGCCTGCGCAACCGCGTGCTCAAGGCGGCCACCTTTGAGGGCTTGACCCCGGCGAACGTGGTTTCCGGCAGCCTCATCGAGTTCCACCGGCGGATGGCGGCTGGCGGGGTGGCGATGACTACCGTGTCGTACGTCGCCGTGTCGAAAGACGGCATGGGGGCGCCGGCCGAGATCTATATCCACGACGCGGCGGCCGACGGGCTGGCCAGGATCGCTGATGCCGTACACGCCGAAGGCGCCAGGATCTCGGCTCAGCTCGGACACGCCGGCGCCGTCGGCACGATCAGGAAGAGCTATCTCGGGCCGTCGCCAGCCAGAACGATCGCCGGGACGAAGGTGCACCAGATCTCCCGTGACGAGATCGACGAGGTCGTTGGCCAGTTCGCGGCCGGCGCACGGATGCTGGCCGGCGCCGGCTTCGACGCAGTCGAGCTGCATTTCGGTCACCACTACCTGGTATCGGCGTTCCTGAGCCCGCGCTGGAATCATCGTGCTGACGACTACGGCGGTTCGGTCGCCAACAGAGCCCGACTGGCCCGGCGCATCCTCCAGGCGGTCAGGGCCGAGATCGGCGCCGCGATCGCGGTCACCGCCAAGCTGAACATGACCGACGGGGTGCGCGGCGGCCTCCAACTGGCCGACAGCATCGAAGTGGCGAAGCTCCTCGAGAGCGACGGCGGCCTAGACGCACTCGAGCTGACCGGCGGAGGGTCTCAGCTGAACCAGATGTTCATGTTCCGTGGCGCGGCGCCGCGAAGGGAGTTCGCCGCGACACTGCACGGCGCGCAGCGACTCGGCTTCTGGCTGGCCGCCCCAGCGCTCTTCCGCACCTACCCCTACCAGGAGGCCTACTTCCTGCCGATGGCGCGCCAGTTCCGGGCCGCACTGTCGACCCCGCTGATCCTGCTCGGCGGGATCAGCACGCTCGCTGCGATCCGGCAGGCCATGGCCGAGGGATTCGACTTCGTCGCGATGGGGCGAGCCCTGCTGCGCGAGCCGGACCTGGTGAGCAGGATCGCGTCGGGCCAGGCAACGGCAGGCACCTGCGTCCACTGCAACAAGTGCATCCCAAGCATCTACTCAGGCACTCGCTGCGTCCTAGACAACCCGGACCCGTTGCTCCCCCGCTGACCGGCGTTGTCCTGCATGTCATAGTGGGCCACGTGCTATCCCATCACTCGCCAGCGGCCGACGAGTCCGACGCACTTGCCCGGATAACCCCTCAGGGCATCGCCAAGGTCGAGCAGGTTATCCGGCCCTACATCCGCCTGACTCCCACCGTGACGCTCGACCGGGCCGAGTTCGGCCTGCCGCCAGGGCCGCTGACCCTGAAGCTGGAGTTGATGCAGCACTCGGGCTCGTTCAAGGCCCGCGGCGCGTTTAACAACCTGCTGCTGCGCGACGTGCCCGCCACCGGGGTGGCCGCCGCCTCCGGCGGCAACCACGGCGCCGCGGTGGCCTACGCCGCCAGTGTCCTCGGTGTCCCCGCGCATATCTTCGTGCCGGAGGTGTCCTCCCCCGCCAAGATCAATCGCATCCGCGGCTACGGAGCAGAACTCGTCGTCAAGGGCGAGACGTACTCCGACGCGTTCGCGATCTGCCAGGAATGGATCGCCGCCAACGGCGCGCTGCCCGTGCACGCCTATGACCAGGCTGAGACGATCCTCGGCGCGGGCACCACCGGCCTGGAACTCGCGCGCCAGGTGCCGGAGACGATGACGGTCCTGGCCAGCGTGGGCGGCGGCGGTCTCCTGTCGGGCATCGCGACCGCCGTCTCCGACCGCATGAGCGTCGTCGGCGCGGAACCGGAGGGCGCCCCGACCATGACGGCCGCGCTCGCGGCCGGCCGGCCAGCCGATGCCGCCACCGGCAGCGTGGCGGTCGACTCGCTTGCCCCGCGCCGCGTGGGCGAGCTGACTTTCGCCGTGACCTCAAAGCGCGTGCAGGCGATCGTGCTGGTAAGCGACGAAGCGATCACGTCGGCGCAGCGTCTCTTGTGGGAACGAGCCAGGATCGTAGCTGAGCCCGGCGGCTGCGCAGCGCTCGCCGCGCTCCTGTCGGGCGCCTACTCGCCCGAACCCGATGAGCACGTGGCCGTGGTGCTGAGCGGCGCCAACACCTCCGCCGTCGACTTCGCCCGCTAGCCCAGCGGGATCACGGGAAGAACCGGCCCGCGCCGGGGTGGTCCTGAGCGGCGTCGACGCAGATGTTGGCGCCGCTGATCCCGCTGGCCCTCGGGGAGAGCAAGAAGCAGGCAGTGTCGGCGACCTCGTCCAGCTCGACCAGCCGGCCGCGCGGGAAATCGCCGGTCGCAAACGCGGCGAACCGGTCCGGCTGCCCGATCCGGAACTCATCCCAGCCGCCGCCGGAAAACAGCACCGAGCCCGGGCTGAGGGCGTTGACCCGGATGTTGCGCGAGCCGAGTTCCTGGGCGAGTGCGGCAGCGAGGTGGATCTCGGCGGCCTTCGCCGCGCCGTAGGACGACTTTGGCCCCGACTTCCAACCCGTGATGGACGAGATGATCAGCGCGGTCCCGCCCCCGCTGCGCTCGAAGTGCGGCACGGCGCTGCGGATCGCATGGGCGGCGTGGAGCACGTTGAGCTCGAACGTGTCCTGCCAGTCCTGCGGCGTCGATGTCAGCAGCCCGCCACCCGATGCGCCCCCGGCGTTGGCGACCACCAAATCCAGTCCGCCGAGCTGGCGTGCGGCCTCGTCCACCGCGCGACCGAGTTGCTCAGCGTCCGTGACATCCGCCTGTACCGCCGGGAAGCCGCACGCGGCCAGGGTGTCGGGGTCGCGGCCGCAGACGGCAACGGCGGCACCCTCGGCGGCTAGGGCCCTGGCGATGGCCAGGCCAATGCCGCGGCTGCCGCCGGTGATGAACGCCTTGCTGCCGGCCAGACCCAGGTCCATAGTCGCTTCCTTCGCTTAGGTCGGGTCGTTCGTCGTGGGTGGTGAGATTCAGGCCGTGTAGCCCAGAACGGCTGAGAATTCGGCCGCCAGTTTTCTTACCTGGGAGATAAGGAATTCGTGATGAGGACCGAGGATCCGAAACGCAGGCCCCGCCGCACTAATCGCCGCGACAACGCGGCCCGAGTGATCGCGCACCGGAGCGCCGACAGCGCCGATGCCGATTGTTCGCTCCTCGGCGTCGAGTGCATAGCCCTGACGGGCAACCGTGCGCAGCTCTTTCCGCAACCGGTCGATGTCGACAATGGTGTTGACGGTCATCTGGGCGCGCTCGATCCGGGACAGCAGATCGTGTGCATCGGCCCAGGCCAGGTCGGCCATGAGGATCTTGCCGAGAGCCGTGCAGTAGAGCGGATGCCGCGTCCCCACGTTCGACTGGATGCCGAGTTCCCGCTGCCCGTGCGCAATGGCCAGGTACAGGACCTCGTCGGAATCGAGGATTCCCAGACTCGCGGTTTCGCCGGTCTCTTCCGACAATCGCTCCACCATGGCCTGGCCCTGTGATTGCAGGGAAGCGCTTTGCAGAAATGAGCTCCCGACCTCAAAGGCCTTCGGGCCGATCCGGTAGAGGCTGCCCGGCCCCTCCACGACGAAATTCCGTAGCTTCAGCGTCTGCAGTATCCGGAAGACCGTGGATACGTGCAGCTCCGCGCCGCGGGCAAGAGCAGTCGCATCCATGCCGGTCGGGGTGTGGGCGAGCAGGATGAGGACTTTCAGGGCCCGGTCAACCGCCCGGACCACATAGCGCTCGCTCATGGAATTGACCGCCTCGCCGGGCGGCTCCGCCGTGGTCCCGGCCGCAGACGGCGGCACGTCGCGGATCTTGCTCAATCTCCGCTGCCTCGCCCTGGTGCCGCCGAGAGGGCAAGGCCCTCTGGCTCGCGCAGCGGGAAGTGGCAGGCCGCCTGGTGACCCCGCTCAGTGAACGGGCGCAGCGGCGGTTCTTGCTCGGCGCACAGTTGCTGGGCGCGCGGGCAGCGGGTGCGGAACCGGCAACCGGACGGCGGGTTGAGCGCGGACGGCAGCTCGCCGGCCACGCCCTTGTCCTCGCGCAGGCGCGCGGTGGCGGGGTCGGCGACGGGGACGGCGTCGATGAGCCCCTTGGTGTAGGGGTGGACCGGGCGGTAGTAGACCTCGTCGGCCGGTCCGACCTCGACGATCTTGCCGAGGTACATGACGCCGATGGTGTCGGAGACGTACCGCACTACCGACAGGTCGTGGGAGATGAACAGGTAGGTGACGCCGAGATCTTTCTGCAGGTCCATCATCAGGTTGAGGATCTGCGCCTGGATGGAGACGTCGAGCGCCGACACCGGCTCGTCGGCGACGATCAGCTTGGGCCGGACGATGAGCGCCCGGGCCAGGCTGAGGCGCTGCCGCTGCCCGCCGGAGAACTCGTGCGGGTAGCGGTTGACCGCTGCCCGAGGCAGCCCGATCTCGTCCAGCATCGCGGCGATCTGGTCGTCCTGCTCGCGGCGGGTGCCGATGTGCTGGATGGCCAGCGGCTCGTGCAGGATCGCCCCGACCCGCATCCGGGGGTCCATGGAGGCATAGGAGTCCTGGAAGATGAGCTGCACCTTGCGGCTGCGGCGGCGGCGCTCGGGCTTGCTGAGCTGCAGGAAGTCCTCGCCGTCGACGACGAGGGAGCCGCCGCTGGCCATCTCCAGGCCCGCGATCAGCCGGCCCAGTGTCGTCTTGCCGCAGCCAGACTCCCCGACCAGGCCGAACGTCTGCCCGGTCCTGATCGAGAAGCTGACGTCAGCGACGGCGCTGACCTCCCCGATCTTGCGCTGCAGCACGCCGTTCCCGGTGACGCTGAACTTCTTCTCCAGGTGCTCTGCCACCAGCACGTACTCGTCGTCGGGCACCCGCTGCGCCGGCACCGGCACCGTGACCGTGACCGCGCCATCGGCCGGCGCCTGCCCGTCCGGCGCCCCGGTCTGGCCAGCACCGTCCGGGCCGGCATTCTTCTGGTAAGGACCGTCCCCGCCAGTCCCGACGGCCGGGGCCCCGGCCGCGGCGCCAGCAGACCCGACCTCGTCCTGGCCGACCGGGAAGAAACAGCGGTACAGGTGGCCAGCGCCACCGTCTTCCAGCAGGGGCTCGCTCGCGCGGCAGCTGTCCTGCACGTAGCGGCACCGCGGAGCGAACCGGCACGCCGGCGGCGGGGCCGTCAGGTCCGGTGGCATGCCGGGAATGCTGTACAGCCGCCGCGTCCCCTCGGCCGCCTTCTCCGGCAGCGAGTCGAACAGGGCCTGCGTATACGGATGCCGCGGGTTCGCGAACAGCTGCGCGGTGGTCGTGGTCTCGACCACCTTCCCCGCGTACATGACAACAGCCCGGTCAGCCCGCCCGGCGATCACGCCCAGGTCGTGGGTCACCAGGATGACCGCCATCCCCAGCCGCTGCCGCAGGTCGTCGAGCAGTTCCAGAATCTGCTTCTGGATGGTCACGTCAAGCGCCGTCGTCGGCTCATCCGCGATCAGTAGCTTAGGCTCGCACGCCAGCGCCATCGCGATCATCACCCGCTGGCGCATACCACCCGACAGCTGATGCGGGTAGTTCCTCACCCGCTCCGCCGGATGTGGCATCCCCACCAGGCCCAGTACTTCCACCGCACGAGCCAGCGCTGTCTTCTTGTCCGCCCCGCGGTGCAAGATCACGGTTTCGGCGATCTGGTCGCCGATCGTCGCGGTCGGGTTCAGCGACGTCATCGGATCCTGGAAAATCATGCTGATCTCGTTGCCGCGGATCCGCCGCATCGCCCGGTCATTCAGCGCCGCGATATCCACATCCCCGACCGTGATGCTCCCGCCGATGATGCGCCCGCCCGGCGGCAGCAGCCGCATGATCGACAACGCCGTCATCGTCTTCCCTGAGCCGGACTCGCCCACGATCCCTAGGCATTCGCCTGCCTCGACGGTCAGGCTCACGCCGTCCAGCGCGTGCACAGTCGCATGACGGAGCCTGATGTCAGTCTGCAGGTCCTGGATGTCCAGCAGCGGTGCCATGTCTCTCCGTATCTCTGTCTGAGCGCCGCTGCAGCCGAACTTCGACTGCGTCACGCAAGCCCTCGCCGATGAAAAAGGCTCCGCGCGGCCCATGAGCACGCTCGCGACGCCGGGCAAAGCGCGGTGACTCTTGACCCTTCGGAATGGCTGGTCCTATGCTTTGCGGCAGATGAACTGTCAGTTCATCTAATGAGAACATAAGAGAACCCAAAGTACAACGAAGTAGTCGATATGAGGTAGTGGACGCTTCGGCGCGGCCCCTATCAGACCGCCTAGACGATGCGCCCGTGGGCGCATATCGAGGCATAGCCAGGTCCTGGCCATCGGTCTTGCGTTACCAGGAACGACCGCGAGTGCTTGCGTCTCCACGACGCCGGCCTCCGGCCGTCCAATAGGGAGGACTGCACAATCATGAGACGATGGGCGATCGCAATCGCGGCATCCGTTGCGCTTCTGGCGGCCGGATGCGCAAATGCGACATCAGGGTCATCGGGGGGAAACGGCGCCACGGTCACCTTCGCACTGCCGGCCGGTACCATCCCCACCTACATATCGCCGTTCGTGAGCGGACCCGTCTCGAACAATGTGGACCTGTTCCAGTTCAGCCCGTTCATGTGGCGGCCGCTTTACTGGTTCGGCATCAACGGAACCGTGAACATCAACTATCAGCAGAGCATGGCGGGTCCCCCGACCTTCTCCAACGGCGGGAAGACCGTCACCGTTACCCTGAACCGCAAGTTCACGTGGTCCAACGGGAAGCCGGTGACCAACCGCGACGTCGAGTTCTGGATCAACCTCCTGAAGGCGGAGAAGGGCGAGTACCTGGGATACAGCCCGGGGAGCATTCCTGACGATCTGGTGAGCGAGAGCTACCCGACGTCCACCCCTTATCAGTTCAGCATCACCTTCAATAAGGCCTACAGCCAACTCTGGGTGCTCTACGACGAGCTCAGTGAGATCGTGCCGATCCCGCAGGCTGTGTGGGACAAGACCTCGGCATCGTCTCCCGTCGGCAATTACGACACCACCGCGGCTGGGGCCAAGGCGGTCTGGAAGTTCATGAACAGCGAGGCCACCCAGGAGGGCACCTACACCACCAATCCGCTCTGGCAGATGGTCGACGGACCGTGGAAGCTCAGCGGTTTCTCGACCGTGACCGGCGCCTCCACGTTCGTGCCCAACAAGGCCTACACCGGACCGGACAAGCCCAAGATCGCGAAGTTCGAGGAACTCCCGTTCACCAGTACCAGCGCCGAGTTTGATGCTCTCCGGTCGGGCCAGGTCGACTACGGCTACCTGCCGCCAGAGGACTCCTCCCAGGCCAGCTACTTCACTAGCCGCGGGTACACGGTGAACGATTGGACTGACTACGGCTTCAACGGCATCCTGCTGAACTACACAAGCCCGGCGGCGGGCCCGTTCCTCAAGCAGCTCTACATTCGCCAGGCCCTGCAGTCGCTGATCAACCAGCCGCAGATTTCTCAGGACATCTGGCATGGCTTCTCGTTCCCGACCTACGGGCCAATTCCCCAGACGCCCAAGACCTCCTTCCTGTCCAGCGAACTGCAGCAGAACCCGTATCCGTACAGCGTGAGCCACGCGGTGTCGCTGCTGAAGGCCCACGGCTGGACGGTCGTGCCCAACGGCACCGACACCTGCGCCAAGCCCGGAACCGGGCCGACGCAGTGCGGCGCCGGGATCGCCGCGGGAGCCAAGCTGGTCATGACGCAGGAGGTTTCCACGGGCTCCTCGCCGTTCCTGGCTGAGGTAGAGGACATGACCTCCGCCTGGAGAAGCGCCGGCATCAGCGTGGCCATTCAGCAGAAGTCGCAGTCCGCCATCTTCGCCACCCTCGAGCCGTGCTCGAACGGCGGCGCGGGCTGCGGCTGGGAAATCGCCAACATCGGGGAGCCTGGGTCGACAGCGACCTACTCGCCCCAGTACCTGCCCGCGCCCAGCCCATGGTTCGGCACGGACTCGGCGAATAACGTCGGAGGCTACAGCGACCCCAAGATGGATCAGCTGATCGAACAGACCTACGTCAGCGGGTCAGTCCAGGCTACTCAGAACCTGGCCGAGTATGCCGCCCAGCAGATGCCGTTCCTCTGGGAGCCTAGCTACGCCTACCAAATCTCGGTCATCAGCCCGCATCTTCACGGGGCATTGCCTCAAGACCCGAACCTGAATCTGTACCCGCAGGACTGGACCTGGTCGTCGTGAGCGCTGCCGGGAACCAGGTATGACGCTGCCGTGCGGACCACTGTGGTCCGCACGGCCAGCGCCGAGATCGCTGCCGGCTGAGCGGCTCGGCGGGCGGCAGCAAGCGGGCCAGGGGGTGCTGGCGGATACCGGTGCCGGGCAGGTGGCATCGGTATCCAGCCGGCCGGCCCGCGACTTGCACCGCCAAAGATGAGGTCAATGCGAGCAGCGTCCGGGCGCGGAGAAGGCTGAGAATGACGGCATACCTGACCCGACGGGCTCTCCAGGCACTGATCGTTCTGTTTTTTGTGTCCCTCATCGTGTTCCTGCTTCTCCACCTCCTTCCTGGTGGCCCGGCCCGGGCAAGCTTGGGCGTGCGGGCGAACCCCGCATCCATCAAGGCGTTCAATGACGAGTACGGGCTGAATCAGCCGCTGCCGATCCAGTACGTGGTGTGGATTTCTCAGGTACTCCGGGGGAACCTGGGCTTCTCCTACAAGCTCAATCAGAGCGTCGACTCGCTGCTCGCCGAAAACATCCCCCGGACCCTGGTGTTGACCGGGTCGGCCACGGTCATAGCCATCGGCATTGCCGTCCCGCTGGGTCTGATCCAAGCCGTCAGGCGCAACTCGGCGGTGGACTACGCAGTGACGGGATTCGCCTTCATCTTCTATTCGATGCCCAGCTTCTTCCTCGGGCTGGTGCTGATCATTGTGTTCAGCGATGTCTTCCCGATCTTCCCGTCCACGGGGCCCACGGCAACGGCCTCGCTGCTCACCCAGCTTCCGAATCTGGTCCTGCCAGTAGCAACTCTCACGCTGATCACGGTGGCCCTGTTCAGCCGGTACATGCGTTCGGCATCGCTCGACAATCTGGCTGAGGACTACGTGCGCACGGCGAGAGCGAAAGGGGGGTCAACCCTTCGCGTCCTCTTCCGGCATGTGCTTCGCAACGCCCTGCTACCGGTCATCACGCTGGTGGGGCTGAGCTTGCCCGGCATCCTGAGCGGCGCCCTGATCGTCGAGTCGCTCTTCAACTATCCGGGCATGGGCCTGCTCTTCTGGAATGCGGCCCAGACCGAGGACTTCCCAGTGATGCTGGGCACCAGCCTGGTGGTGGGCCTGGGAGTCGTCCTGGGATCCCTGCTGGCCGACGTTCTCTACGGCATTGTCGACCCTAGGGTCCGGTACCAATGATCCTCAATGAGCAGCCAAGCGGGCACGGATCAGTGAGCGTCTCAGAACTCGAAATCATTGCGGACGATAGCGGGGTCAGGAGTACCTCGCTGGCGAAGGCAATACTGATTGTCTTCCGCCAGAATCGCCTCGCTCTCGCCGGGCTCGTCATTGTCGTTGGATTCTTGCTCTTCTGTTTTGTCGGACCGCTCTTCTACCACACGAATCAGATTGCGACTAACATTGCGATAGCCAACCAGCCGCCGAGCGGCCAGCATCTGCTGGGCACGGACTCGACCGGGTACGACGAGCTGGGCCGGCTGATGGCTGGCGGCCAGATCACCCTGTTTGTTGCTCTCGCTGTCGCAGTGCTGGCTACTAGCATCGGAATGCTCTGGGGCTGTGTGGCTGGCCTGAGCCGGCCTGGCGTGGACAATTTGATGATGCGTATCGTGGACGCTGCGCTGGCCATTCCCGGGATCTTTCTGTTGATCTTCTTGAACTCGATCCTGCATCCCTCGGTGTTCGTGCTGATCTTCGTGATTACCGCGCTTGCCTGGCTCGTTCCCTCAAGGCTGGTGCGGGCTGAGGTGCTCAGCCTGAGGGAGCGTCCCTTTGTTGAGGCTTCGAGAGCCCAAGGGGCCGCTGGAGCACGGATTGTGATCAAGCACCTAATCCCCAATGTTTTCGGCACCGTCGTCGTGAACGCGACTTTCCAGGTCGCGGATGCAGTTCTGACGGTGGCAGCGCTGAGCTTCCTCGGCCTGGGCATACCGCCGCCGGCCGCGAATTGGGGGAGCATGCTCGCCAATGGTGTCAGCTACATGTTTGCCGGATACTGGTGGCAGATTTGGCCTGCTGGAATCTGCATCGTCGCGGTGGTTGTTGGCTTCAACTTCATCGGCGAGGGCTTGCGGGACACCATTGACGTGCGCTTGAGGGCGGCCAGCAGTCATTGACCTAGCACCATCTCGCAGCGGTATTGAGGGGTCCGATTCGAGTTCCGATTGAAAGACGCCGCAGAAGACGCGGCGGTTTACCGGCGGACAAACAATTTCTTGCCAATCTTTTACTATGCGAATTAGTATTTTCGAGAGAGCCGGTAATTGCATTAGAACCAACGGCAATTGGCGCCATTTATCGCCTAGTTGCGGCAGATAGCCCAGGACACCCGAGGTAGCACACCACCCGGATCCGGGGAGAAGATGGTGATATGGCCACGCAGGCACTCTCCCGCCGCAGCACTACTCGCAGTCCTAACGGCCGCGACTCGGCCCTCATGCTGGCGTCGATGATCCGCGACCCGCTCGCCGTCTACCTCTCGATCGCCGCGAAGTACGGGGAGGCGGTGCGGATCCCGCTCTCGCCGCGCAACAGCCTGTTCATGTTCTCCCGGCCTGAGCACGCCGAGCACGTACTGGCCCTGAACCAGGACAACTACGTGAAGGCGTTCACCTACCGTCCATTGCGCGCCCTGATCGGTAACGGCCTGCTCACGAGCGAGGGCGACCACTGGCGGCAGCACCGGCGGCTGATCCAGCCTTTGTTCACTCGGCGCGACGCGCGCAACTTCGGCCCGGCGATGACCGAAGCCGCAAGCCGCATGCTCAAGAACTGGGATGACCAACCAGAAGGCAGCCAGATTGACGTCGGCCTCCAGATGAGCGCACTGGCGCTGGACATCGTCGGGCGAGCGCTGTTCGGCTCGGACCTGACCGGCGACGCGGCGGCCATCAGCCGGGCAATGAGTGCGGGCCAGCGGGTCGCGGTCCTCGCCACGCTCGTGCCGCTGCCGTGGGGACCGCGCTCGACCAAGGCGCTGAAGGCGGTCGCCAGGCGGGCCGGAAACACCCCCGAAGGAATCGAGGGCCCGGTTGGCCGCATGATCGCTGACCGGAGGGCCCTGGCGGCCGCGGGCCAGCCAGCGGCTGCGAGCCAGCCTGCGGGCGACGACGGGGCGCGAGCGAGCGGCCGCTTGGACTTGCTCGACACGCTGCTGACGGCGCACCGCGACGACGGGTCGCTCTACACCGACGCCGAGATCGGCGACGAACTGGCTACGTTCATGCTGGCCGGGCACGAGACGAGCGCGGTCACCCTCGCCTGGTCGCTGGCCCTGCTGTCGGCCTACCCGGCCGCTCGCGACCGGCTTGAGCAGGAGGTCGACACGGTGCTGGCGGGCCGCGCGCCGGAGGCGGCCGACGTCGACCGGCTGCCGTGGACGACGGCCGTAATCGCCGAGACCATGCGGCTCTACCCGCCGGCCTGGACGATTGAGCGCGACGCCATCGGCAACGACAACGTGGCCGGTGTGCCGGTCCCGGCGGGAAGCACGATCGCGGTCCCGCCATACCTGATCCACAGGAACCCGGAGTTCTGGCCCGACCCCGCGGGCTTCGATCCGGCCAGGTTCCTGCCCCCAGGCGAGCCAGGGACGACAGCCGCGGGCGGACGGGTGCCCGCTGGGGAGAGACCTCGTTACGCCTATATACCCTTCGGCGGTGGCCGGCGCGCTTGCGTTGGGCAGTCGTTCGCCGAGCTTGAGACCGTGCTGGTGCTGGCGTCGATCGCACAGCGGTTCCGGCTGGACCTCACTCCGCTCGGGATCCCCAAGCCGATCGCGGCCGTCACACTGCGGCCCGGCCGGCTGCCGATGCGCCTGCTACGCCGGTAACTGGCCAGCTCAGGCGAGACCGAGCAGCCCGTCCAGCCCGACCGTCAGGCCGTGGGGCAGCTTCGCCGCGCCGCGGATCGCAACCAGCACGCCGGGCATGAACGAGGAGCGGTCCAGCGAGTCGTGCCTGATTGTCAGGACCTCGCCATGCCCGCCAAGCAGGACTTCCTGGTGCGCGACGAGGCCGGCCAGCCGGACCGAGTGCACATGCACGCCGCCGACCTCGGTGCCGCGCGCGCCCTCGGCGGCCTTCGTCGTGGCGTCGGGCGGTGCGCCCAGGCCTGCCGCCTGCCGCGCCTGGCTGATCATCGAAGCGGTGCGGCTCGAGGTCCCCGACGGCGCGTCGGCCTTGCCCGCGTGGTGCAACTCGATGACCTCGGCGGACTCGAAGAACGGCGCCGCCTGCGCGGCAAAGCGCATCATGAGCACCGCGCCCACCGAGAAGTTCGGCACGATCAGCGCCCGCGAGCCGTGCT
>JASHUE010000831.1:0-2725 GCA_030040195.1 Streptosporangiaceae bacterium
GTCGGCGATACTGCTGCCGGGGCTGGCCAGGTAGCGGCCCAGGCTGACCAGGCCGCCCGACCAGGCCCGGTCGGTCCTGCCGCCGTCACCCGGCGGAAAGGTAGCGCTCTTTGGCGGCGTTCCCGACCGGGCACCCGCCGGGTGCGCTCCGGCAGATCCCGGTGTCGCACAGCCGGCAGATCCAGCGGACCGCGCCAGGACCACGCATCATGGCCACGAGCATCTTGCCGGCCAGCGCGGTGAACTCCGCGCGCTCGTCGCGCGTGAGCGCGGACAACGCCCGGTCCAGCACTTCGGCGCGCGCCTCGCAGACCTGCTCAGCTACGGCGCGCCCCGTTCCCGTCAAAGTCACTGCGGTCGTACGACCGTCCGCGCCGGCACCACGTTCGACCAGCCCCGACTCCGCCAGCCGGTCAAGCAGGCGGACAGTGCCCGAGGAGGTCAGGCCGAGCACCTGACGCAGCAGGTCCACCGATGGCCGGTCCAGGAAATGGTGCAGCGCCGCCAGCGCAGCCGGGGCGGAGTCGGCCCGCCCCGCCGCCGACGCGGTGGCATCGGCCATCTGGTCGGCCACGATCAGCGCTAGCGCGCCGAAGGCGTTCGCCGGCCCGTCCAATCCGTTCTCGTCAGGCAAGGCTGTAATCGAGCTCGAACGTTCCGCTCGGGCTGGCCGTTGCCACCGACATCCCGGCGCCGGTAATGCCGGCCAGGCCGCCGGCACCGGAGCCGGGCACGATCTGCCAGCGCGACCTGGCCTCGCCGTCGGCGAATTCACCGTCGGCCTGGACCACGAAGCTGCCATCCCGGCCGGCCAGCTGGCCCTCGACCCGCTGCATGCCGGTGTACACGGCGGTGCCGTCAGGGCGGTAGCACATGACCGCGTCCCAGGTCGCCTCGGCGGCGAGGTCGCCCTCGAGCGCGAACGCGACCGTCGCCTTGGTGAGCTTGGCGTTGTCGGCCAGCTCCTGGTACGTGCTCTCGTCCCACGACTTGACCGAGAAACTGCCCGCTGCATGCGCCATGTCAGCCCCGCCCCTCCTGTGCCGTATCGCCTACTGATGCGTGTGTCACACATTAATCTAACGGGAGGTCGACTGCCCGGCCAGCGGGCCGGCTGGATGAACTGCCAGTTACTGAAAGGTGAGCGATGCCCAGAACCGATATGTCGCGCAGCGAGCTCCGCGAATACGCACCGGCTCTGCCCGAGCCGGCCGATCTGGCGAGCTTCTGGGCCGACAGCCTGGGCGAAGCCAGGCGGGTGCCGCTCGAGCCAAGCCTGGTTCCCGTCGATAGCGGACTGCGCACTATCACCAGCTACGACGTGACCTTCTCTGGCTTTGGCGGCACGCGCGTGCGCGCGTGGCTGCACCTGCCCGGATACTGGTCGGCGGGCGACAGTCCGCTGCCGGCGGTCGTGCAGTACCAGGGCTATGGTGGCGGGCGCGGCCTGGTCCAGGAAAACACCTTCTGGGCCAGCGCCGGCTACGCGCATCTGATCATGGATACCCGCGGCCAGGGCAGCGGCTGGTCGTCGGGCGACACACCGGACCCGGAAGGCTCGCCGCCCGCCCAGCCCGGATTCATGACCCGCGGCATCAGCGACAAAGCGACGTACTACTACCGCCGCGTGTTCGTTGACGCGGTCAGGGCGGTGGAGGCGGTGCACTCGCATCCTGCGGTGGACACCGCCCGGGTCGCCGTGACCGGCGGAAGCCAGGGCGGCGGGATCACCATCGCGGTGGCCGGGCTCGTGCCCGGCCTTGCCGCGGCGATGCCCGACGTGCCATTCCTGGCCGACTTTCCGCGGGCTGTCGACATCGCCGGGACCGAGCCGTACGCGGAGATCGAGCGCTACCTGGCCTGCCACCGAGGCCAGGCCGACACGGTCTTCCGCACGCTGTCCTACTTCGATGTCGCGCTGCTTGGCCGGACGGCGACCGCACCGGCGCTGTTCTCGGTTGGGCACATGGACCAGACCTGCCCGCCCTCGACGGTCTACGCGGCCTTCAACTCCTACGGAGGTCCTAAGGAGATCTGCGACTACGAGTTCAACGATCACGAGGGCGGGGATATCTGCCAGCAAGTCCGGCAGCTGAACTGGCTGGCCGGGATCGTGGGCCGGGGCGAGCAAGCCGCTGGCGGCTGGCGCGGCGTCTGAGCGAGCGCTGCCCCGGCATCGCGCCGTGCCTGGATCCCGTCAACGCTCGTCTGCGTAACGAGAAAGACCAATTCCGCAGTCATCGTTTCCACAATGACAAAAGGCAATACGGTATGAGCTAAAGAGAAAACGGGATAACGCCTAAACTCATGGTGGGTACCGCAGCGCAGTGTACGGAATTCGTCTGCCTTACCCGGCGGATGGTATGTAGGTCCCGGCCGGAGACGCTCTTTCCCGCTATTAAGCTGCCACCCTGGGTTGCCCGTCGTTTGACGGGTGGATAGATTTCAGGTTGCGGAAGTACCAGCAGCGTCGCCGCGCGTGCGGTTGGCTGTCGCCCGGCTTTGCGACCTAGCCTCACTTCGGCTGGAGGAAGATCAGTAATGTCATCACCCGCGTTTGCCGACATGCCTGCGAGCCGGATGGCGCGGGTCGAACTGTCGGTGCGCGGAATGACATGCGCGGCGTGCGCGGCCAGGGTGGAGAAGAACCTGTCCGCGATTACCGATGTCACGGCCGCGGTTAACTTCGCAACGGAGAAGGCGACCGTGACATTGCCCGCCTCGG
>JASHUE010000832.1:0-2736 GCA_030040195.1 Streptosporangiaceae bacterium
CGGCGTGGCGCCGGAGGCGCTGCGCGCGTTCGTTATCGGCACGCCGGGCGTGCTCGATCCGCGCACTGGCGACCCGCGCCTTGTCGTCGACCTGCCGGCCTGGCACGAGGGCGTGCTCGAGGCGCTGCGGAGCGGCCTCGGGAGGCCCGTCACGCTGGAGAACGACGTCAACCTGGCGGCCATGGCCGAGCGGTCCGTGGGCGCGGCGGTCGGCGCCGACGACTTCGTCCTGGTCTGGATCGGCCTCGGCCTTGGGCTGGCCATCGTCCTTGGCGGACGGCTGCACCGGGGAGCAGGCGGCGCGGCTGGCGAGATCGGTTACCTGCCGGTGCCCGGCATGCCGCTGCCAGAGGACCTCACCCACCCGGCGACCGGCGCGTTCCAGCGCCTCGTCGGTGCGCAGGCGGTGCTCCAGCTCGCAGCGGAGCACGGGTTCGAGGCGCCGACGGCGGCCGCGTGCGTTGCCGAGGCGGTGCGCGCGGCCGAGACCGGGCAGGAGCGCGCCGGGGACTTCGTGTGCGAGCTCGCGGTCCGCGTTGCCACCGGCGTCGCCGCGATCTCGGTCGTCCTTGATCCTGGTCTGGTGGTGCTCGGCGGTGACGTCGGCCGAGCTGGGGGCGGCGAACTTGCGCGCCGGGTCGCCGCCGATGTCGGCCGGTTCTGCCTGGCCAAGCCGCATGTGGTGCCCACCTCGGTAACAGGAAATCCCGTCCTCCGCGGTGCGATCCTGGCCGCGGTGGATCAAGCGAGGGCGGAGTTGCTGGATTCGGTAGCCGCGTCCTGAGGCGGAGGACCGCCTCCGCTGCGGCGGCTCGCTCTTCGCGGATCGATGTCTGCCGCCCTGGCGTACCGCGCCCTCGTACGCTTTCTGCCCGCTTGGGCTCATCCGGTCATTGCGGAACCGTTTCCCCGGCTCCATCGTCCAACCATTAGTCCGATCAATCCGCTTGATATCTCAGATAAGTCGATAATTACTACGGAAAGATGATATGCGACTTATGTATGACGCTGCGTACCCACCGGCCGACCCGCCGCCGTGGCCGGCGGTGGCCGGTTACATAGGCGGCGACACTCCGCACGTCTGGACCGACGCCGAGTGGAACGCCCAGCCCGCCCAGTACCGGCTCCCCATCTTCGTCCACACCGGGCCCGACGACGCAGGCGCTGGCGCTGCCGACGCACAGCAGATAGTGGCCTGGCTGCGGGCGCACGGGGTGCCGGCCGGATCATCGGTCGCCATCGACACCGAGACCGCCAATTACAGCGCCTACCTCGAGGCGATGGACGCCACCGTGTCCTCGGCCGGCTACAAGCTGGTCAATTACGGCTCCCTGGATGACATCCTCCAGAATCCGCTCACCTCAGGCGGGCGCTGGACCGCTGACTGGACCGGCGTGCAGCACGTGGATGACGTGCTCGGTGTCGTCGCCACCCAGTGGGCGGACGCCACGCAACTGGGCACCAACTATGACGCCAGCCTCTGCGAGGACGACATGGCGCTTTGGGATACCAAGCCGCCAACGTGGGAGGTGGACGCCATGACTGAGGCGAAGGATCTGCTCACCCGGATGACTGCGCTGGAGAAGTTGCTCGAGGCGCACGCATCCTAGGGCCATCTTGGCCCTCGCGCAGCCCGGCATGGGCGTTTACCGCTAGCTGGTTGCCCCGGCCTGCGGGCTACGGGATAGTTCCGCCATGCAATATGTCATGTCGAGTAAGTGGTCCCTGATGCCACGTTTTGAGATAACCGACGGGTCAGGTGCTCCGCAATTCGAGGCGCGGGGCCATCTCGGCTCGCAGATAACACTCCACGACACCTACGGCCAGGAGGTCGCCGACATCCGCAAGCACGTGTTCAGCGACACGCACGAGGTGTATGTCGGCGGCCAGCAGGCCGCTCAGGTTCGCCACGCCGGGATCTTCGGGGATAAGTACGACATCGAGTCTGCCTACGGGATTCTCGCTGCGCGCGGCCACTTCGCGGGCGGCGATTACACGCTGAGCCGCGGTGGCGTGCCGGTCGCGCAGATGGTGCGGCAGTTCTCACTGAGAGAGAAGTTCGCCGTCGAGGTCTCAGATGACGAGAACCAGGTGTTCTTCCTGGCAGTCGTCCTCGCCATAGAGGCCATTCACGAAGAGCGTAACCAGCAGGCGCACCAGGCTGGCGGATTCCTCTGATGCGCTAGCCGGACTGCCGGATCGCCTGAATCTGCGTCGTCTGGGCGACCAGGCGGTCGCCAGAGTCGTACAAGCTCGTCTGGACGGTGGCCGTGATCCGCCCTCGGTGCAGCGGGACCGATACGGCCCGGACCGTGCCACCGCTGACAGGCCGGAATAGCTGAGTCGTCGACGTGATGGTTGCCGTCGTCGCTCCCGTCGGCAGGCCGAGGAAGGCGACGAGCGCGCCTGCGCTGTCGGCGAGCGTCATCAGGGCGCCGCCGTGCATGACCTCACCCGATGTGCATAAGTGCGGCGCCCAGGCGAGTTCGGCGACCACCCGGTTTGGACTGGCCTCGCTGAGCGTGAGCCCAAGGTGTCCAGCCAGGGGCATGAGGGCGATCAGCGTGTCTAACTCGGCGGTCACACCAGTCAGTGTCTCGCATCCCGGCATCGTTATTGCAGCTCGCAGGAAAATCCGATCCAGTTGTCAAGCTCCGCGGCCGTGCCCCGGCGTTAAGGGGTCCGCGAGTCGGGGCCGCTCCAGCGGCGTTAGCGGCGCAGGCGCAGTCCCTTAGG
>JASHUE010000833.1:0-6229 GCA_030040195.1 Streptosporangiaceae bacterium
TCCCGCGCCCGCGCATGAGCTGCCCAGGTCAGAACCGTTGTCGACGGCACCGGCGATCCCCGCGGCGGCAGTGACGCCGACCGCGCGGCCAACGTCGGACCAGGTGGTGGACTCGGTCGTCATCCCGTCCGTCCAGGCGGTCCCGGTCAACGGCGACCCGGCCTGGCTGCGCGTGCTCGAGGAAGCGCAGGCCCAGGCCGCCGGGGCGCACGCCGAGTTCCAGCGCGCGATCACCGAGAGCCATCTGAGCTACCTGCGGATGGCCGAGGCCACGTTGGGTGCGCTACTCGGGACCGCCGACGGCCGGGCACCGCAGGTTTGGCCCGAGCCGGCCCACGGACCAGCGCTGGCGCCAGTGACGTCTGCGCCGGCCCTGCCGCAGGCCGACTCCGCTGGTGTCGCCAACGGCGCCGTCGAGTCGGCCATGGCCGACGCTAGCCCCGCGGCTCCGGCCGAGCACATGGACGCGGAGAGCCTCGGCCAGTTGCTGCTGCAGGTCGTCGCGGACCGCACCGGCTACCCGGTCGAGATGCTCAATGTCGACATGGAACTGGACACCGACCTCGGCATCGATTCCATCAAGAAGGTCGAAATCCTCTCCGTGGTCAGGAAGCGCGTCGGTGATCTGGCCGGCGGCGACGTGGCCAGCCTCGCCACCCTGCGGACCCTGCGAGCGATCGCTGAGCGAGTGACCGCGCCGGCAGCGGTGTTAGCGACACCTGCCGCGCGGGCCACTGCAGACGCCGGACCCGGCCAGCCCGCCGGGCCGAGTCCGCCTGATCCGAGCCCGGTGCTGGGCCGCTGGGCAGTGCGGGCGATCGAAGCTCCGCCGAGCGGCCTGGCGATGCCCGGCCTCACCAACGGAACGATTGCCGTCACCGACGACCGCACCGGGATCGCGCCGCTCCTCGTCGAGCGGCTCAAGCACTGCGGCATCCGGGCTGAGGTCGTCTTCGAGATTCCGCCCGATACATGCGGCGTGATCAGCCTGGACGGCCTGCGCCCGGTCACGTCCGTCGCCGCAGCGATGGACGTGCAGCGCAGTGCCTTCCGGGCTGCCCGGGCCATCGCGCCGCGGATGCAGGCCGGGGAGGGTGTCTTCGTGACGGTCCAGGACACCGGCGGTGACTTCGGGCTGGCCGGCAGCGTCCCGGCGCAGGCCTGGCTTGGCGGGCTAGCCGCGCTTGCCCGCACGGCGGCGAAGGAATGGCCGCAGGCGTCGGTGAAGGCCATCGACTGCGCGGCCGCCGGGCGCGCGCCCGCGGTCGCGGCCAATGCGATCGTGACCGAGTTGCTGAACGGCGGCGGGTCCGTGACGGCAGGCCTTCGGGACGGAACGAGGCTGGTCCCGGCGCTGGTCGCGGCCCCCGCGGGGGGCGCTGGTGCACGGATCGGTCCTGAGTCTGTAATCGTGGCGACCGGCGGCGCCAGGGGCGTGACCGCGGCCGCGATGCGGTTGCTGGCCGCGCGGTACCGGCCGCGGCTAGCGCTGCTCGGCCAGACACCGCTCGAGCCAGAGCCACAAGGCCTGGCCGCGGCCACCGATGAGCCGGGGCTGATCAGGCTGCTGGCCGGACGGCAGCCCGGCACGCCGGCCGAGATCCGGGCGGCCGCACGGCGGATCCTTTCCGTTCGCGAGATCCGTGGAACGCTGAGGGCAATCGAGCAAACCGGGTCGCCCGTGCGCTATTACGCTGTCAGCGTCACGGACACGGCCGCGGTGGCCGACGTGCTCGCGGAGGTGCGGGCCGACTTGGGCCCGATCAGCGGGATCGTGCACGGGGCGGGCGTGCTGGCCGACGCCCTCTTGGCGGATAAGACCGACGAGCACTTTGACCACGTGTTCGAGACCAAGGTCAAAGGCCTGCACTCACTTCTCACCGCAACGGCCGGGGATCCGCTCGACGTGCTGTGCGCCTTCTCTTCGGTCGCGGCTCAGCTGGGGAACCAGGGTCAGAGTGACTATGCGATGGCCAATGAGGTGCTCGGCCACGTGCTTTCCGCTGAGGCAGCTCACCGCCCTGGATGCCTGGTCCGGTCGATCGGGTGGGGACCGTGGCGCGGTGGCATGGTCAGCGGGGAGGTCAGCCAGCGCTTCCTCGCGAGGGGCGTCCCGCTGATCGACCTCGACGAAGGAGCCGAGGCGTTCCTGGCCGAGGTCGGCTGCGCGGCCGGCGACGTGCGCGTTCTCGTGTCCGCAGTCGACAGGACCGGGCCGCCGGCGCTGCAGGACGACATCAGCGGGCAGGTCACGGTGGCCGAGCCGGCCTACGCCTACCTCGCGGACCACCGGCTGGCCGAGGCGCCGGTCGTGCCGATGGCGACAGTGCTCGACTGGTTCGCGCGGATGGCGCTGGCCTGGCGTCCGCAGGCCAGTCCGGTCATCCTCAGGGACCTGCAGGTCCTGAGCAAGATCTCACTCCCAGCGCTCGCCGACGGCGGCCATGAGCTAAAGCTGCGCGGACGCCAGGCCGGGGGAGACGTGCTTGAGCTGGATCTGCGCGACGAGGCGGGCGTGCCGCACTACCGGGCGCGCGTCGACGGGACACCAGGCCAAGCGGGGCCGGGTCAGTGGGACACGCCCGAAGGCCTAGTGCCGCTCAGCGAGCCCTACGACGGCTACACGCTGTTTCACGGCCCCCGCTTTCAGGTCCTCAGGGGCGAGCCGCTGATCGGCCTTGTCGGCGCCGAGGCCAGCGTGGCGGGAGTCTCGGCGATGGGCTGGGGCGGCGCGGGCTGGCGGCTGGACCCGGCCGCGATCGACGGCGCGCTCCAGCTGGCGGTGCTATGGGCCCGCCAGGGCGGAACCGGCAGCACGCTCCCGATGGCGATCCGAGAGTGTCGCGTGCATCGGCTTGGCCCGGCCGGGGACGTGCTGCGATGCGTGGTCTGGCCACAGCGTGCCGACGACTCAGCCGCCGCATGCGATGTCGCCCTCATCGAGGGGGACGGGTCGGCGCGCGTCGAGCTATTCGGCGTGGAACTCGTCCGGCGCCCGGATCAGGGCCAGCGGCCCCCCGGACAGGTGGTGTAGACGTGGAGCAGGAGCCGATCGCGATCGTCGGCCGCGGTTGTGTGGTGCCGGACGCCTTCGACCCGGAGATGTTCTGGACGAACATCCGGTCCGGCCGGTGCAGCCTCTCGGCAGGCGGCGGGTTCGTGCGCGACTTCGACTCGCATTTCGATCCACGTGGTTTCGCCGCGGCACCCGACGAGATCATGCGGCTCGACCCGATATATAGATGGGTCCTGCACGCAGGCCGGCAGGCGCTGGACGAGGCCGGCCGCGCACCGGGACGGAATCCCGGTTCCGGGCTGGTGCTGGGGAACCTGTGCTATCCGTCGGTGGGGCTCGTTCGGTACGCCGAGGAAGTCTGGCGGGAAGGCCGCGCGCCGGTTCGCCTTGACCCGCGCGATCGCTTCTCGGCGGGCCTGCCGGCACACTTCGCCGTGACCGCGCTGGGCCTCGGCGCCGGCGGCTTCGCCCTCGACGCGGCTTGCGCCTCGACCCTGTACGCGGTCAAGCTCGCCTGCGACCAGCTCCGCGACGGTGCCGTCGACTTCATGCTGGCCGGAGCGGTCAGCTGCCCGGACCGGCTGCTCATGCATGACGCCTTTGCCGCGCTGGCGGCGGTCAGCCCGACCGGGCAGTGCCGTCCGTTCCACCGCGGCGCCGACGGGATCACGCCCAGCGAGGGTGCCGTCGTCGTGGCCCTCATGCGGCTGCGGGATGCGATCAGCGCGGGCGTGCCGATTCTGGGGGCGATCCGGGCGATCGGCTTGTCGAACGATGGCCGGACCGGGGGACTCCTCGTTCCCGCCGCGGAAGGCCAGGAGCGGGCGATGAGGCTGGCCTACGCAGCGGCGGGGATCGCGCCGGAGACTGTTTCTCTGGTCGAATGCCACGCGACCGGCACTCCGGTGGGCGATGGGGTCGAGGCCCGCAGCATGGCCGCGGTCTTCGCCGGCACGGCGGACCTGCCGGTCGGTTCGGTGAAGTCCAACGTCGGGCACCTGCTGGCCGCCGCCGGCGGCGCCGGCCTGCTGAAGGTTCTGGGCGCCATGCGCGACGGCGTGCGCCCCCCGTCGCTCGGCGCGAACGACCCGATCGAGGAGTTCTGGAACTCGCCGCTGCGGCTGCTGGCCAGCGAGGAGGACTGGCCGGGTCCGCACCGTCGCGCCGCGGTCAGTGCCTTCGGGTTTGGTGGCACCAACGCGCACCTGATCGTGGATTCCTGGCCGCCGCCTGACTCGGCCGGGGTTAAGGGGCTCCCCGTGTCCGGGTCCTCAGCCCGGCGCCGGCCGGATCCGGTCGCGATAACCGCGATCGGCGCCAGGGTCGCCGACGGCGCCGACGCCGAGGACTTCCGCCGGGCCGTGCTGCTCGGCGAGGCGCACGCGCGGCCGCGATCGGTGATCGACGTCGGGCTGGGCGGACTTCGCGTCCCCCCGCGCGACCTGGAGGAAGCGCACGCACAGCACGTCCTGCTGTTCGAGGCGGCCAGGGAGGCCACGCGGGGGCGCGAGCTGCCGCGGGAACGCACGACTGTCGTCGTCGGGATGGGTGTCGACCCCGAGGTTGCCCGGTATCCAGCGGCGCAGCGCGCGAGCACCGAGGCCGGAGCCGCGCCGCTGACCGGCGCCGCGGTGCTGGGCACGATGCCGAATATCATCGCGAACCGCATCAACCTGCAGCTCAACCTGGCGGGCCCAGGGTACGTCGTTTGCGCGGAGGAAGGCTCGGGACTCGTCGCGCTCGAGTTGGCCGCTCGTGCGCTGCGCAACGACGAAGCGGACGCGGCGATCGTCGGTGCCGTCGACCTGAGCTTCGAGCCCGTGCACGAGGCGGCCGTCCGCGCGCTGGACCGGGATCAGCTGTCGGGGGACGCGGCGATTGTCGTGATCCTCGAGCGGCTCTCCGATGCCCGCCAGGCCGGCCGTCAGGTGCTCGCCGTGCTCGACGACGAAGGCGGCGACACCGTACCTGCCCTGCGCGTGGGTGACTTCGACGCTGAGGACGACATCGGCCCGGACGGCGCTCGTGCGGGCAGCGGGCCCCGGCTCAACCCGGCCGAGTTGTTCGGGAAGGCGCACGCTGCCCATGGCATGGTCGCGCTAGCGACCGCGGTGACGGCCGTCCGGCACCGGGCGATCCCCGTACCCGGCGAGCTGGCCGTTCCGGTATCCGGCCAGATCGGCGTCGAGGTCGCGGTAGAGCCACTCGGCGCGCCCCGGATGAGCGTGCGGCTACGCGCCGAGGACCCGGCGCAGCCGTGGGCCGTCGGGCCGGCTCCGAGCTTGCGCGTGTACTCGGGACCGGACCGGGCCAGCGTGCTCGAGGCGCTCACGGCCGGAAGAGAGTCCGACGCTGGCCCGGCCCGGCTGGCGATCATCGGCAACCGCGGCGAGGACCGGCTCGAGCCTGCCTGCTCGGACGCCGTCCGGCGCTGGCTGGCCGGGAACGGTCCCCGGCCTGACGGGGTGGCGTACCGTAATGCGCCAGTCGGCGGCGAGACCGCGTTCGTGTTCACCAACGGGTCGGCTGTGTATCCGGGCATGGGGGCAGAGCTGGCGCTGGCCTTCCCGGCGCTCGCCGACGCGGTCGAGGACACCCAGGCCACCCTGCGGCCGCGCCCCGGACTGCTGCGCCCCGATCAGGCGCGGGCCGGCGCGGTACCGTCCGGCGCGGGCCGGCTCAGCGTGATCAACCAGATCCTCGGCGCTTCGCTGCTCGGCGGCCTGCATGTACGGGTCTCACGGGATCTGCTCGGCATCCGGCCCGACGCTGCGATCGGGTACTCGTCCGGGGAGACAGCGGCGCTCGCGGCCCTCGGCGCGTGGACCGACCCGGTTGCCGCCTACCGCGACTTCCGGGCCAGCGAGCTGTTCTCGGCGGAGTTGGCCGGAGAGTTCCGCGCCGTTCGGCGGGTCTGGCAGCGCCTGGGCATAACAGCCACGCGCTGGGCCACCTACCTAGTCAACGGGCCAGCCGACGAGATCCGCGGTGCGCTGGCCGGCGAAGCCGCCGTGCACCTGATGACGATCAACACGCCGGATACCTGCGTGATCGGCGGGGAGCCGGCCGCCTGCGAGGCGGTGCTGCGGCGGCTCGGAGCGACGGCCGCGTTCCCGCTGGACTATGGGATCGCCGCTCACGCCCCCGAGGTTGCCGAGGTCGGCGAGCAGTACCGGCAGCTGCACCTGCGGCCGACCAGGGATGTGCCGGGGG
>JASHUE010000834.1:0-6733 GCA_030040195.1 Streptosporangiaceae bacterium
ACGGGTCGGGAGTCGATAACCTCATACACCCGGATCACGCTGGCCCGTACTTCCTGGCCGATCGTGATCAGGCTGGTGAGCGCGCGGACCGGGTTCACCAGCTGCGCGAGGTAGGAGGAGAACGCCAGGAACGTGCCGAGGGTGATTTCGCCCTTGATTGCCAGCCAGCCGCCAAGAGCCAGCACGCCGACCTGGCCGAGCGCGGGGATCGCGCCGAGCGCCGGGCTGAACCTCGCCATCATCTTGTAGGTTCTGACCCTGGCCGCGTACAGCGCCCGGCTGACGCCCTCGAGCCGCTCGACCTCCTGCTCTTCCTGGCCGAATCCCTTGACCACGCGGACGCCGGTCACCGCGCCCTCAACCACGCCCGCCACCGTGCCGGTCTGCTGCTGTGCATCCCAGCTGGCTGGGAACAGCCGCCGCCGGGAGGCCAGGGATAGCGCCAGCAGGGCCGGCCCGACCGCGAGCGAGATCAGGGCCAGCACCGGCGAGAGCCAGAGCATCACGGCGAGTGACAGGAAGAACAACAGCACGTTGCCCATGAGCATGGGCGTCATCTGCAGCAGGCTCTGGATCATGTTCAGGTCGGTGATGGACCTGCTCACGATCTGGCCGGTGTGCAACTGGTCCTGCCGGGCACCGTCCAGCTTCGTCAGCGAGCCGAACAGATCGGTCCTGAGGTCATGCTGGACCTCGAGGGAAAGCTGGCCGCCCCGGTACCGGCGCAGGTAGACCGCTGCGAAGCTCAGCACCGCCGCGAGAACCAGCAGGGCGGCGCCTGGCCAGATCGCGTGCTCGTGGGTGAGGATCGCGTCATCGATGATGTACCGCTGGATCAGCGGGATGGAGACGGTGACCAGCGTGCTCACCAGCGAGGCTCCGAAGGCGACGATGCTCAGCCGCCGGTGCCGCCAGCAATAGCCGAGGAGCCGCCGCAGCCAGCCCTCGCCGTAGCCGGAACCGGCCGGGGCTCCGTTGGGCGTCGCTGAGCCCTGGGTGCCACGCACCTGGGGGTCGGTTGGGGTCCGCTTGCTGTTGCCGGGCCTCACTGCTGTCCTGCGCTGCTGTTCATAGCCGCATCAGCCGGGGCATGGGCCTGGGCGTCCGCCTGGGCCTCCGCCGACAGCCGGGCCCGCCGTCGCTCGCTCATCGAGTCGTCAAGCGACTGCAGATCGGCGAGGATCTCCGCCCGGCGGCCGGTGTACTCGAGCACGCTCTCAAACCACTGGGAGTAGGCCTCGTCCGCACGGGCGACGGCGGCCTGGCCGGCCGCGGTCAGGCGCAGCCGTACGACCCGGCGGTCACCGGGCTCGGCCTCGCGGACGGCAAGACCCGCGGCGACAAGGCTGTCCGCGGTGGAGGTCAGCGTCGGCCGCGCGACCGCGAGCTTCTCGGCCAGCCGGGCGGACCGTTCGCCGCCCTGCCCGATCAGCTTGAGAATGCGGTACTGCTGCGGGCTGACGCCGGCGTCGATTCGCTCAAGGACGCGCGAGATGCGCAGCACGGTCAGCACCGCGCTGACGGCCGCGTCCTCGTCAGCCTCCGCAGCCACCTGGGCTGGCTCAACCATCCGTAACCCCTTTGATACGGCACACTTATAGTTCGTGAGTCTAACAAAGACTGGCCAGCGCTTATTCCAGGGGTCGGCGGCTGCGGCCGTCCGGGCATTCCGGGCTCTCGGTGCGCCGGGCCAGTAAAAGCAGTTGACCCCCGCCTGCCACTTGCCTAGCGTCGGCGGCCTGGCGCGCCACGGGGTACGCGCGCGAAGAGCCGCCAGGAGGCCATATGCGACTGCCCCGTCGCGAGGTCAGCCCGTACGGGCTATACCTGGTACTCGAGTGCGGCATGAGCTTCCTGCTCGGCATCACCTACGCGACGATCATGGTCTACTGGGTGACGTCTGGCCGGCTGAACCCGCTACAGCTCCTGCTGCTCGGCACCGCGCTCGAGCTGAGCTACTTTCTGCTGCAGCTGCCGACGGGGGTGCTCGCCGACCTGGTCAGCCGGAGGCTGTGCGTGCTCGCCGGCCTGTTCATAGTCGGGCTCGCGCTGGTCATGCAGGGCCTGTCGCCCGCGTTCGCCAACCTCCTGGCGGCGCAGCTGGTGCTCGGCCTCGGGGCCGCGCTCAACAACGGGGCCGAGGAGGCGTGGATCGCCGACGAGCTCGCGGATGACCAGATGACCGGTGTGTACCTGCGCGCCACGCAGCTCGGTCTTGTCGGCACTATCGCCGGGAGCCTGCTGAGCGGCGTGATCGCGCTCGCCGGGCTGAACGTGCCGCTGCTGGTCGGCGGTGCCCTCATCTGCGGGCTGGCCCTGGCGGTGTCGTTCGTGATGCCCGAGCACAACTTCCGCCGGCCACGGGACGCCGAACAGGCCACGATCGTGGCTGTGGCCCGGCAAGCCCCGGGAATGCTGGCAGGCCAGGTCCGGTCCGCCCGTGGTGCGGTTGTAGCGGTGCCCGGCCTGGTCCTGCTTTTCGGAACTACCCTGCTCGTCGGGCTCTGGAGTGAGAGCTTCGACCGCCTGTGGGGCGCGTTCCTGCTCCGCGACATCAGGTTCCCGAGCGTGGGCGGCCTGCATCCGGCCATGTGGTTCAGCTTCATCGCCTGCGCCGTGGCTGTGCTGGCGCTCGGCTCGACCGAGGTCGCCAAGCGGCGCGCCGAACGGCTCGGCCCGGACGGGGTCGTCGGCACCCTGCTGGTGGTGACGGTGGGCATCGCGGCGGCGGTCGCGGTGATGGCGACATCGCACTCCTTTGCCGCAGCCGTGGCCGCTTACCTCGCGGTGGAAGTACTCCGCCCGGTGTTCGACCCACTGATGTCGGGATGGATGGTCGGCCGGGTCGAGCCGTCCGTTCGCGCCACAGCGTTGTCGGCCAGGGACATGTTCGACAGCGCCGGGCAGATCATCGGCGGGCCGGCCGTCGGCGTGATCGGCACGCTGGTCTCGATCCGGGCAGCGCTGCTGGCTGGTGCGGCGGCGCTGGGGCCCGGCGCAGGCTGCCTCATCGCGGCGGGCCGTCACATCCGGGCCAGGGTGGGCGAGGCCGCCAGCGGAGCTGGAACCGAGGCCGCAGACGGCGCTGTATCCGAGGTCGCCGACCCTTCTGCCATGAACCCCGCACTTGGAGGATGATCACCCTTTGGCGATTATTAGCCCTATGGCGGACTCTCCGATCGACGACATGCGGGAACGGCTGCGCGGGGCGGGCTACCTGGCTGACGCGGCCACCGGCACGGTCGTGCACCTGGCGACGGCACTCGGCAAGCCGGTGCTGATCGAGGGGCCGGCGGGCACCGGCAAGACCCAGCTGGCCAAGAGCGTGGCGATCATGACCGGCAAGCCGCTGATCAGGCTGCAGTGCTATGAAGGCCTTGATGAGTCCAAGGCGATCTACGAGTGGGACTACCGCCGGCAGCTGCTCCAGCTTCAGCTCCTTCAGGGCAGCAGCGCCGACGCCAGCCTGACTGCGGCCGGGATCTTCGGCGAGGAGTTCCTGCTCAGCCGGCCTCTGCTCGCCGCCATCCGTTCCGATCAGCCGGTCGTCCTGCTGGTCGATGAGGTGGACCGCCTGGACACGGAGGCCGAGGCGCTGTTGCTCGAGGTCCTTTCCGAGTACCAGGTGTCGGTCCCTGAACTCGGCACGGTGACGGCCCGGCATGTCCCGCAGGTGTTCCTGACCTCGAACAACACGAGGGACCTGTCCGAAGCGCTCAAGCGCCGCTGTCTGTACCTGCACCTTGGCTACCCCAGTGTCGAGCTGGAGGCCGAGATCGTGCGCCTGCACGTTCCGGAACTGAGTGTTCACCTGGCCGAGGAGATCGCCTCGCTGGTCGCGGTGCTGCGCGGCGCGGACCTGAAAAAGCCCCCTTCCATCTCCGAGACGGTGGACTGGGCCCGCACGCTGCTCGCGCTCGGCGCGGCCGAGCTGACCGGCGAGGTCACGAGGCAGACACTCTCGGTGCTGCTGAAGTATGAGCGCGACATCGGCGCCGGGCTGGCCGAGCTTTCCCTGGCCTGAGCCATGACCGACGGCCCGGCCACCGAGAGCACACTGACCGAGCTGGTCGATGAGCTGCGCGCGGCTGGCGTCGCGGTGTCCGTCGGCGAGCACCTGGACGCCGCTCGGGCGCTGGCCAGCGTCCCGCTCGCCGATCGGGAGGTCGTGCGGGCCACGTTGCAGTGCTCGCTGATCAAGCGGGCCGAGCACCTGGACGCGTTCAACCTGCTGTTTGAACTTCACTTTGCCGGAACGAGGTCGTCGTCGCAGGCGCAGCCGCTCGCGGGCCTGGCCGACTCCGAGCTAGCCGATGCGCTGCGAGTGGCCATCGGCGCCCGCGACGGCGAGCTGCTCCGGCTGCTCGCCGAGGAGTACGTCAGGCGGTTCGCCGGCCTGGAGCCCGGCGCGCCCGTAGCAGGCGTGTTCGCGATGATCGCCGCGAGCCAGGCGGCGAACCTGGATGCCATCCGGGGTGAGCTGCTGGCCGCGGCCAGCCAGCCGGGCGCGGGCGAGTCGGCCGACGCCGGCGGTACTGGTTCCGGGGAGGGCGCAGGCGGCGCCGAGGCCGCAGGGGACGGCGCTGGCGGCGGCACCGGAGGTGGCTGGAGGTCGGGAGCAGGCGTGATCCAAGAGCGACTCGATCGGGCCGACGTTGACCGGACCATCGACGCCTTCCGGGGCGAGCTCCAGGCCGCGATCCGGCGCACCCTCGTCGCCGACCGGGGCGCCCGCGCCGTCACTAAGACCATGCGGGTCCGGCTGGCCGAGGACGTCAACATCACCAACGCGTCCGCGGCCGAGCAGGAGGCGATGCTCGCCGCGATCGGTCCGCTCGCGCACCGGCTGACCAAGATCCTCGCGCAGCAGGCGGCGTACCGGAAGCGCCGGCTGAGCGTCCGGCGCACGATCCACCTGGCGATGGGTACCGGGGGAGTGCCGTTCCGGCTCGCTACCGAGCCGGCCCCGCCGCCGCGCCCGGACATCGTGGTGCTCGCCGACGTGTCCGGTTCGGTGGCCGCGTTCTCCCGGTTCACCCTGAACCTGCTGATTGCGCTGGACAGCCGGCTCAGCCGACTGCGAGCGTTCTCGTTCGTGGACGGCTTGTCCGAGATCACCGAGCTTGTCAGCGAGGCCCGGGCGGCCGGGCGCCAGCTCGGCCCGGCCGAGGCGGCCCGCGGTGCGATCCGGCTGAACGGCAGCTCCGACTACGGCTACGTGATGCGCGAGTTTGCGAGCGAATACTCCAGGCAGTTCTCCAAGCGGACCGTCGTGCTCGTGGTTGGTGACGCCCGAACGAACTACACCGATCCGGCTGTCGGCGCGCTCGCCGAGGTGAGCGAACGGGTCGGCAAGCTCTACTGGCTCAATCCCGAGCCCCGGCGGTACTGGAACCAGGGCGACTCGGTCATCTCGCGGTACGCCCCGGTGTGCGCGCAGGTCAGGGAGTGCAGCACGCTGCGGCAGATCGCGGACTTCGTCCGGTCGCTGGCCAGCTAAGCTCCGGCACTGTCGTCGCCCGCGCCGGCGGTCAGGCCGGGCCGTCGGCCGGGCACAGCCTGCTTTCTGGCAGGGTGTGCATATGGCGACTGAATCAACGCATCGCAGCCTCACCGTCGAGCGCGTAAGGGCCGGACGGTTCGCCGCGGTGAACCCTCGCGGCGGCCGGATCCTGTTTGGCATGGGTGACAACGAGGAGTTCACGCCCACGGAACTCTTGCTGATTGCGATCGGCGGCTGCACCGCGATCGACGTCGATCTCCTGACCTCGCGGCGATCCGAGCCTGAGTCATTCGAGATCATCGTCGACGCGGACAAGGTTCGCGACGAGGGCGGCAATCACCTGGCCAATATCGAGGTCACCTACCGGATCTCGTTCCCGCCCGGCGAGGAAGGAGACCGGGCTCGCAGTGTCCTGGCCGAGGCAGTCCGGCAGTCGCATGAACGGCTCTGCACGGTCGGCCGGACGGTCGAACTGCCCACGAAGGTAACTACCCGCATCGAGTAGCCCGCCACTGGCTGGCTTAGCTAGCAGTCAGGGTCGGCTCAGCTTGTCGTCTTCAGCGGCTGGATCGCCTGCGGGAAGTTGAACACCATCTTCATGTCGTATGTGGTCTTGACTTCCTGCAGCCGCGGATAGTTGACGCCGTAGTACTCGGTCTGCCAGTCCTTCAGGTGCGCGTCGATGTAGTTCTGATAGGCCTGCCCGTTGGCGTGCGGGTGGAGCGAGTCGTAATACGACGTCATCCAGTTGAACTGGTTGGTGCGGCCCGCTGCGGAGCCTGGCCAGTTCCAGTCGGTGTAATACTGCGAGACCCAGAGCGCATCGCGGTGCACGAACGCCGTGTCCTGTGCGCCTACTCGGTTCACGGCGCCGCCGAGCGCGTCGAACGAGATGCTCCCGTTTCCGCCGGCCGCCCCTTTCACCTTGCCGAGCGCCTCGATGCCGCGCAGCAGCACGTTGATCCCCGCGCTGTCCAGCGGCTTGGAGAAGAAGTCAGACTTGGCGTACCAGGGCACGCGCTGGACCGTGCCGGCCGGCGGCAGGTGACACGAGCTGTAGTCCTCGCAGCCGGCCTCGGCCAGCATCGCCTCGAGGAAGGTGTTCGGCGCAACGAACTGGCCCGACGGAGGCTCGCCGACTAGGTGGAGGAACTGGTCGAGCAACCGGTCAAGCGACGCGAGCGAACCCACGTACGTCCCGCCGGCGCTGATGCCTGGTGCCCCGCCGGT
>JASHUE010000835.1:0-10628 GCA_030040195.1 Streptosporangiaceae bacterium
GCCCAGCGAGCTTGACGAGGTGGCGGAGCTGATCGTCACCGTGCTCAAGGGCACGTCGCAGAAGCCCGCTGCCAGCGGCAGCCCGTCGAAGGTCCACTACGTGCTCGCGGACGGGGTCGCCGCCGAGGTCAACAGCCGGGCCGCCGACCTGCTCGGCCGGTATCCGCTGTACCCGAGCATCGACCTGTCCTGACGCCGCTACCTGGCTGCTGCGCACAGTGGACACGGCCAGCCCGCTCGCAGACGAAGACGTCAGCTGGCCGCCGAGGCGGTCACCCGGCAATAGCACGAGGCGCTTATCTGTACGTCCGCGCGGGCCTGGGCGACCAGGAGTTGTTGCTGGATGATGGCGGCCTGCTCGTTCTTGCCCAGCCTGATCAGGCACTCGTGGTAACCGTGCAGGCTCCAGACGTTTCCGGGGTGCTGGCAGGGCCTGGGCAGGGTGCGGTCAAAGCCCAGGTCTGCCCGGTAGATGGCTTCGGCGTCCTGGACGCGGTCCTGCTCGAGCAGCAGCGCACCGTAGGCGTGCCGGGCTGGCTGCATCCAGCCCCACGGCTCGTCGTAGGGCAGTCCATCGTCCAGTTCGATCGCTCGCCGCAGATGCGCGAATGCGTCCTCGACATGTCCCTCGCGGTAGGCGAGTTCGCCGTCCAGCATGGCGCTGGCGATCTCGAGGATCGACTGGCAGGTGTTATTGAAGATCATGCGAGTTTGCGGCACCCTGGCGGCCGCGGTTTCGAAGAGCGCCCGCTGCTGCCGTGCGCGTGTCACGTGCCCGGTGGCCGCGAACGCCACGCCCTTGCCGTAGTGGAGCATCGCGGTGGTAACCAGGTACAAGTCCGGGTCAGCTGGCAGCGGCGCGTCGATAAGATCTTGCCAGCGCCCGAACCTGATCAGGACATGGACGCGCATCGGCACGAATCCCTCAAGCCAGTCCGCCATCGGCGGGACTGGTACCCGGAGCAGTCGCTCCGGGATCGCCTTGGCCAGCTCGTCGGCGGCCTCCAGCGCGATCTGCAGTTGGCCGAGGAACATGGCACCGTAAATCTTGAAGTGATAATTGTGCGCCCGGTACAGCGTGTAGAAGTTCGTCGGGCCGCGCGCCGCGACGAAACGCTCGTCCGCCCGGATGGCGGCCACGTTGCTGGCGACGACCTGCTTGTAGTCGCCGCACAGCATGTCCAGGTGGGTGGGCATGTGCAGCAGGTGGCCGGCGTCCGGGACCAGGTTGCGCAACAGCTCGCCCGCCCACAGCGCGTCCTCGGGTCGGGGCGACATCTCCATCAGGTGGATGTACAGGTGCAGTGCGCCCGGGTGCGACCGACCCCGGGGGTCAGCGAGCACGTGCTCGAGAACGGCTCGCGCTTCGACCGTCGCGGCGCCTTCGGCGGGCTGTCCCGTGACGGTATTCCACAGGGCCCACGGCGTCAGGTTCATCAGCGCATCGGCGAACAGCACGGCTACGTCCAGGTCGGCCGGATGTTGCTGGTAAGCCGCCCGCATCGCGTCGGCGTAGGCGTGGTTCCAAACCGACCAGTCCGCGGTCGGCGTGTCCTGCGGATACCGGCGGGTCAGGGCCGCGACGAGAGCACGCTCCGCGCTGCTCGCGCTGGCCGCGTGCCGTTGCGCGCTCGCGACCGCGGCGTGTGCCTGGGCCACGGCCGAGAGCGCCTCGTCAGCGTCGAACGCCTCCCACGGCTTGTTGTAGTTCGGGCCCAGGGCGTAAGCCAGTCCCCAGTAGGCAAGCGCGCAGTCCGGGTCCGCCGTGGCGGCCTGCTGGAAGCACTCCACCGCCTCCTCATGGTTGAAGGCATACGTCCACAGCAGCCCGCGGCGCACCCACTCACGCGCCCGGCCGGAGCGCGTGGTGACTGAAGGCGTATAACTACCGAGGTTGAAGTAGTCCGGCATGAAGCGTCTCTCGTCTCCAACCATGAGTGTGCCACGAGAGCGGCCCGCCGAGGTGCCGCGCCGTCCGGCATGGCGGATACACCGTCCCTCGTGTGATCCTGGTCACAGTTGCCGCCTCGGCCGAGGGTGGTCACAACGACGTGACCGGAGGGAGCTATGCGGACCCTGGAGCTTGTGGCGGCGTTTGGCATGCCGCTATCGATCTTCCTGTTCCTGGGATGGAAGCTCGTAGCGCGGCTGCGCCTGGAACGACAGGGCCACGTCACGCAGGCCATCGTGACGTCCGTCCGGACCGACTCGCTGGACGGCATCAAGCACCAGACCGTGAGATACCGGCTTTCGCTGGGCGACGACTATTACACCTCTTCGACCTATGTGCCAGTCCGCGGCAACGGCTACGCCACCGGTGACCGCATCCCCGTCATCTACCCGCCTGCACGCCCGGATCGGTCCCAGCCGGTAACCGGCGGCCCGGCGACGTCCACCGCACTCACGGCATTCGTGATGGTGGCCATGGTCGCCCTGATGCTGTGGATGTTGTGGCTGCTGACCGCTAGCCGGTGATGACCTGGAACGTGGCGAGGGTGGGATCCGCCGCGTAGGCGATCCGGCCGCCGTCGGCGGCGACCTCGCGCAGCGCCTCGATCGCCTGCGCGGTGATCAGCTCGCCTGGGGCCAGCACCGGGACGCCAGGCGGGTACGGCGCGATCAGCTCAGCGCTGACCCTCCCGATGGCGGCGTCGGCCGGTACCGTCTGGTTCGGGGCGAAGAACGCCTCTCGCGGCCCGAGCACGGTCTGCGGCCGCACCGTCCAGGCCGCCGCCGGCGCCGGATGCCGGGGCTCGCCCCGGCGGCTCTCAACCGAGCCGATCAGCGTCTCGGTGAACTTCCCGATGCGCTCCTCATCGTCGGCGATCGTCGGGATCGCGATGATCGTGTCCCGGTCCCCCATCTCCACCGGCATCCCCGCCGCGATCAGGTCCGCCTCGACCAGATTGCCGTGCGCGCCGGTCCCTGCTAGCAGCACCACCAGCTTGGTCGGCTCCACTCCCGGACCGTCGAGCACGTCAAGGCCTGGCACCTCGCGCAGCCGCTCGCGAGCCGCGGCCACCCCGCGGATCAGCCGGGCGGTCAGCCGCTCGCCGTCTCTGGCCAGCAGCGCCCTGGCGGCATCGATGCTGGCCAGGATCGAGCCGGTCGGACTGGTCGTGTGGGTGGCCTCGAAGGCGCGGTCAAGCCGGGACCGGCTCAGCCGCTCCGTGCGGGCCAGCACCAGCGCGCCCTGGGTATAGGCCGGCAGCGCCTTGTGCGCGCTGATCACCATCGCGTCGGCGCCGGCCGCGATCGCATGCGGCGGCGAGTCGGGATGAAAGCCCAGGTGGGCCGCCCACGCCGCGTCCACAATCAGCGGCACGCCGGCCTCGTGCGCCGCGTCGGCGTGCCCGGCCAGGTCGCTGATCGTGCCGACGTAGGTCGGGTCGCCGAGGAACACCGCGCACGCGTCGGGGTGCGCGGCCAGCGCATCGCGGACAGCCTGCACAGAAACGCCGGCGGGCAGCCCGGACGCGGCGTCGATGTCCGACTGCACCCACACCGGCTGCAGGCCGGCCAGCACCAGCCCGAGCAGCAGCGAGCGGTGCAGGATCCGGTTGATGATCACCTTCTGGCCGGGCGAGCCGACTGCCAGCGCCAGCGCCTGGTTACCGTGCGTCGACCCGGCGACCGAGAACCGGCACCAGTCCGCGCCCCACAGCGCGGCCGCTCTGGCCTCGCCGTCCCTGCGCAGGTGGTCCGCGTGCTTGATCGTGTCCAGCCCGCCATAGAACGGCGCGTCACCGACGATGACGGCGCCGACCAAGTCCTGCAGCTGCTTGTGACCCGGGGTCCCCATCGGGATTAGCTCGCCGGCTTCGGCCTGGCGGCTGAAGTCCAGCCACGCGGCCAGTATCGGGGCGTCGTCGCGCAGGCCAAGAGGATCACGGGGATCGGGGGTGCTCACCCGCCTAGTGTCCAGGACATTGACCGATTCGTCACCCGGCGGGCGGTGCCGCCCGCACGACGGCCTCGACCTCCGCGGCCGTAACGCCGGGAACGAACGACTCCAGCAGCCACGTCACCTCGGCGGCGCGCATTCCGGCGATGAAGTCGCTCCGCTCGGCCGCGCTCACCAGGCGGGTGGCGCCGCACACCACCATCGCGTGGGAACGAGGGGCGCCCAGCCTGGTCAGCTCCGCCCGCACGGCCCCGACCTCGGCCGGCCCGAACCTGAGCGGCCCGGTGCGGCCGAAGATCGGGAAGATCCCCTGCAGCCTGGCCGCTCGCGCCAGCGGCTTGCGGCGCGGCCACACGCACGCGCCCCAGAACGGCACCGGATCCTGCACGGGTTTAGGCAGCATGGGCGGGCAGTCGATATCGAAGTGCGTGCCGAGATGAGTGACCTCGTTCCCGGAAAGAAGCGCGAGCAGGACCTCAAGGGATTCGTCAAGCAGTGCGCCGCGCTCACGAGGGCGCGCCTCCTCGCCGAACGCGCTGAACTCCCGCCAGCCGTCGTCCCCGAGGCCGATGCCGACGACCAGGCGGCCGCCGCTGAGGTGGTCGAGGGTGGCGATCTGCCTGGCCAGTACCCACGGCCGGCGCCGGGCCAGCGGCGTCACCATCGCGCCGATCCGCACGGTGGTCGTCGCCGTCGCGACGGCGGCGAGCGTCGTCCAGGCATCTAGAATCGGCGTGCCCGGCGGCCCGTACATGTGATCCCAGACGAAGAAACCATCCCAGCCCGACTCCTCCGCCGTGGCGGCCAGGCTCGCGACCCGGCGAGGGTCGGCCAGTTCACCGAACGGCGGCAGGTAGATTCCGGACTTCACCGGCTCATTATGGCGCCGAATGTCACCTCTGCCTGGCCAATGGGACCACGTCAAGGGCCCAGTGTCCCGAGGCTGGCCGTGCGCGAGGTGGTGGCGCAGCCGTGGCGGCGCTCGGTGCTCGCGAGCGTCGAAGCCCGCAACCATACGCTCGGATGGAAAGTCCATTAATGAAACGGTGAGCAGGCTGCAGCCAAGGCTGCGTAGCGGACGCGGGAAAGAGGCCCGACGATGACGCGGGGAACGCTGGGTGCGTGGTGCACGGCGGCGGTGATCCTGCTCTTGTCGGCCGGCTGCGCCTCAGGCGCACCGAAGCCGGCCGCGCCGGCTTCGCAGCCAGAGCCGGTGTGGTTCCAGTCGCTGCAGATGACGTCGGCAACGTCTGGGTGGGCGCTGGTCTGGTCGGCGAACCCGGGAGTCGCCGCCGATAACGCGCACATCGTGCTCGCACGGACCACGGACGGGGCACGTACCTGGAGCGATGTGACGCCCGCTGCGGCAGGCCCGATGCTGACGACGCTGTATTCCTACGAGGCCTTGGACGCGGTTGACGGCGACCACGCCTCCCTGGCGGTCAGCCGCGCGACATCGGACGACGGCGGCCCGGTGAGCACGACCGCGGTGTTCGTGACAGCCGACGGCGGGCGTACCTGGACCGAATCGGCGGTTTTCACCACGAGCGCCCCAGCGGCCCGATTGAGCTTCGCCGATGCCAGCCACGGCTGGCTGCTGCTCGCCCCGGTGTTCACCGGGCCGGGGCAGCCCGTGACCTGGCTCTACCGGACATCCGACGGCGGCCTGCGCTGGTCCCCGGCTGCCACCATTGCGCCGCCGGGAAACTACGGGACAAACGGCCTCTGCCAGCCACTGAACCTGACCTTGCTTACCGCGGCCACGGGCTGGGTCACTATCGGCTGCCGGGGGGAGCCCGAGTTCCTGGTCACCCATGACGGCGGCGACAGCTGGGCCGCCCAGCCCCTGCCGCTCCCGGCGGGCACACTCGGTCCAGTAGGCGGCCCGGCGTTCCTAACCGGGCCGCAGTTTGCGGGCGGTACCGGGTTCCTGACCGTGGCACCGGCCCCGCCACGCACCCCGTCCCTGCTCGACACCCAGGATCAGGGCCACAGCTGGCAGGTGCTGATGCTGCCGTCCGGCGCGGGCCAGTATCCGCAGGTCAAGTTCTTCACCCCGGCCGATGGCGTGCTCGTGGCGGCAGGCCCGGAGCAGGCGCTCGGCGGGATCTTCTACGTGACCGCGGACGGCGGCCGGTCCTGGACGCCGGTCCGGCAAGGCACCCATTTCACCCAGTACGGCGAGGCCATCGACTTCGCCGGCCAGCTGGCCGGCTTCGCCTGGAACTCCGGCGAGGACACCGTAGCCGCCCCGCCCCTGTACGCGACCACCAATTCCGGCCGCACCTGGCACCTTTTCATCCCGCACCTGCTCACGGGCTGACCTGACGCGCCACGGGCAGCTGTGGTCTCACGTCTCCCTGGTGAGGTTTTCTACGGACACGCGCTAATGCGCTGGATGTCCGCGGGTGACCTCGATGCGCCGGGGCTGGACCTTGGGCGACGCCGGGATGGTCACGTGCAGGACGCCATCGGCGTACGTGGCAGTGAGGTGGTCGGCGTCCACGCCCTCGCCCAGAGTGAGTTGCCGGCTGAATGATCCTTGCGGCCGCTCGGCGGCGACGACGTGGTCGGTGTCACTGTAGTGCGCCTTGCGCTCCGCGCGCACGCTGAGGGTGCCGTGCTCAACGGTGACATCGATGCTGTCGGCGTCGGCGCCGGGCAGGTCCGCCTCGACGTGGTAGCTGCCGTCCTGCGTGCGGTAGACGTCGATCGGCATGGCCAGAACAGCCCGCCTGCCGCTTGCTGCCAATGACATGAGCTGCTCGAACGGGTCGCGTAACGGCTCGGACCTGATGACTGCCATGGCTACCTCCTGGTGCCTGTAGGGAAGGCTGGCATGCGGCCCACGCTCCGCTGTCGTACCGACCCTAGCGCCGGCCGCTGGCCCAGGGCGGTATCCCGGAGGAAGCTCAGCCGGGCTCGACGCGCCGGCCGGTGACGCGGACCGGCGCGATACGCACGTACACGTCACGATTGCCGGCGGCCCACGGCTGCAGGTGCGTTGCGTCCTCCAGGTGCTTCACCTCGCGCTCGTCGGTCACCTGCTGCGCGTGACCCTGGACGAGCACGCTCCAGCCTTCGCGGCGCTCGCTATCGAAGTGATCCACTTCGAAGCTGAGGTGAGCGTTGGCGTAGAGAGCCAGCAGCGTGTCCGGCGCCGTGCGGAAGATGACGGACTTGCCGGTTATGGCGTAGTTGACCGGCAGCATCACGACCCCCTCCGCTGACAAAAAGCCGACACGGCCGATCCCGCCCGGTTCCAGTCGGTCAAAGCACTCCTCGGGGCTGAGCGCCCGCAACGGGTAGACCGGGGGCCTGGCAGGCACGGTTTCCCTGACGGACGAGGCACTCGGCGCGCGCGGGCTGCTCGCGGTCTGTGTAGGCATGTATCCTCACCTCCGCCGCTCGTCTATCTGTACCTGACAGCCTTGTCGCGGGGCGTCCGCATCCGCTGATGCCTGAAGTCCCGCATGGCCGGGCCATTCGGCCCGAACGATTTCCTCACGCCCCGTCTGGCAGCGGGGCTCCCCGGTAGGTGCCGAATGACCAGCGGTTGCCCTCGGGGTCCTTGACCGCGAACTCACGCGATCCGTAATCGGTGTCCGTCAGCCCCATCACGACCTCGGCCCCGGCCGCGGTAGCGCGGGCGAGCAGCTCGTCCGGCTCGTCGGTGACCACGTACGCCTGGAACGCGCCAGGCTGGCTCGACGAGGAATCCCTGACCGAGCCGAGCATGATCCCGCCGCCAGGCGGCCAGGCCAGCTCGGCGTGATGGACGCGGTCGCCGTCGCCATACACGACGGTCTCGGTGAAGCCGAAGGCCTCGACGAGGAACTTGATGAGCGCCCGCGCGTCGCGGGCCTGCAGCGATGGCCACACCTGAGGTGGCGGAGTCTTGTCGGTCATGCCCTCAGTCTGCAGGCGCCCTCGGCGGCAGGGCTTGGACGTTTTGGAACTCGTCGGCCAGCCAGGTGGTCGGCGTGCAGCCGGCCAGCTGGCGGAATTCGCGGTTCATGTGCGCCTGGTCGAAGTAGCCGACGGCGACGGCCAGGTCGGCCAGCCCGAGCGGGTTCCCGGCCAGCGCGCGCTGCTGCATCTGCCGCCTGGCCCGGTGGAAGCGGATTACCCTGGCCGCCTCCTTCGGGCCGAGCCCGGTCTCCAGCCGGAACCTGGCCCGCAGGTGCCGGTCGCTCCAACCAGTCTCGGCTACCAGCTCGGACACGGGCACGGTACCGCCGCTGCGAAGCAGCCGCCGCCAGACGTGAACCACCTCGGCGCTGACCCCGGCCCGCTCGTCGGCCCGCCGCACCCGGTCGAGCAGCCACTGCTCAAGGAACGCGAACCGCTCGGCCCAGCCATTCGCCTCCCGGAGCCGGTCCTGAACGTGGCCGGCCGCCGGGCCGAATATCTCGCTGCCATGGACGTCGAGGCCTGCCAACTCGCCGGCCGGCATGTTCAGCAGCGCCCGCGCGCCCAGCGGGGTCACGGCGAGCTGGACCCCGGACTGACGGCCGTCATACGCGATGAGCGCCGGCGAGGTATGCAGCCCGCCAACGAGCGTCTGAAAGGTGCCGGGCCGCTGTGCCGGGTCGGGATGGGCCGCGATAACAAGCGGGTCGCCGAAGGTGAAGATCACGGTCAGGAACGGCGCCGGCAGCCCGCGGTGCACGGCCGCCCGCTTCCCGGCCTGGCGGTAGCCCGTCCAGCTGGCGACGAACGGCCGCAGCGGGAGCGCCGGAACATGCACGGCGCTGACGTTGATGACCTCGTCCGTACCCGCGCTGGCGACGACAGGGCTGTCAACCACAGGGGCCATGACCTCATTGTCGCGCCGGCCTGGCGGGCGGCCCAGGTGCTGCCGGGATACAGTCGGCCACGTGCTGTTCGAGCAGCGGCTGCATGACGGCCTTCACGACGGCAGCATCACGCTGGCCTTCCGCCGCTGGCGCCGGCCCCAGGTGGTCGCCGGGCACCACTACCGCACCCGGCTGGACATGGTCTGCGCGGAGGCCATCGACGAGGTCACGCCAAGCGAGATCACCGAGGAGCAGGCTCGCGAGGCTGGCTACCCGGATGTCACGGCCCTCCTGGCCGGCATGCGCGGCGACCCGGAGTTGCCGCTGTACCGGATCCGGTTCAGGCGCCTCGACGAGCCTGACCCGCGCGACACCCTGGCGGCGACGGCCTCCCTGACCCACGCCGAGGCAGCCACGATCGCGGCCCGGCTCGCGCGGATGGACGCCGCGAGCCGACGCGGACCCTGGACGGCCACGATCCTCGGCCAGATCGCGGAGAAGCCCGCCGTCTCCTCGGAATTCCTGGCCGAGGCGATCGGATGGGAACGAGCCGAGTTCAAGGTGCACGTGCGCCGTCTGAAGGCGCTCGGCCTCACGCTCAGCCTGGACGTCGGCTACCGGCTATCGCCGCGGGGCCAGGCCTACCTCGCCAGCGCCGCGGCCGGGCGGCGCTAGCTCCGGGCCGGCTCAACCCGCTGCGACGAGGCCGTTGCGGGCCAGGAAACCGGCCACGTCCTCGCGCCGGATCGCGCTCGCCAGCAATTCGGGAAACGCGTCGGGCGTGCACGCGAACGCCGGGGTGCCGAGGGCTGCGCACCGCGCGGCGAGTTCGTGGTTGTAGGCGGGGGCGCCGTCATCGGACAAGGCGAGCAGGACGATCAGCCGCACGCCGCTGTCGGCTAGCCCGCCGAGCCGGCGCATCAGCGCGGTCTCGTCTCCGCCCTCGAACAGGTCCGACACCAGCACCATGATGGTCTCGGCCGGCCGGGTGACGAGCGACTGGCCGTACGCGACGGCGCTGGCGATGTCGGTGCCGCCACCGAGTTGCGTCGCGAACAGCACATCCACCGGGTCGGCCAGGTGCTCGGTCAGGTCGGCGACCGATGTGTCGAACACCACCAGCCTGGTTCGCACCGCGCGCAGCGAGGCCAGCGAGGCGGCCATGACGCTGGCGTAGACAACCGACGACGCCATCGACCCGCTCTGGTCCACGAGCAGGATGACGTCCTGGAGTGCCGCGATCCGCCGACGGCGGGCATACCCGGTGAGCCGCTCGGCAATGATCGTGCGCAGCTCTGGCTGGTAATGCTTGAGGTTGGCGCGGATCGTGGCCGGCCAGTCGACGTCGGGTAGCCGGGGCCGCCGGTTGCGGGCGGAGCGGTCAAGCGCGCCGAGCACGGCCCGGTGCAGCCGTTCTTGCAGCCTGCGCTCGATGTCGGCTACGACCTGACGCACCACGATCCTCGCGGTCTCCCGCGTCTGCTCGGGCATGGCCGAGCGCAGCGAGAGCAGCGTGGCCACGAGGTGCACATCCGGCTGCACGGCAGCGAGCATCTCGGGCTCGAGCAGCAACTGGCGCAGGCCAAGCCGCTCCAGCGCGTCCTGCTGCAGGATCTGCACGACCGGCGTCGGAAAGTACGCACGGATGTCGCCGAGCCAGCGATGCACGGCGGGCGCCGATCCGGCCAGCCCGGCGCCGCGCCGACCGGCGCCTGGCCTGGTCTCATAGACGGCAGCCAGTGCCTGATCGATCGCCTGATCCCGGTCCGACAGGCCCGCGCCGCGCCCCTTGCCGCCCGTCCCGGCCTGCGCGCCGGGTTCGGCTTGCTCGGCTTGCTCGGCTTGCTCGGCTTGCTCGGCGGGCTCGGCGGGCTCGGCGGGCTCAGCGGGCTCAGCCGCGGTGCCCAGAACTAGCCGCCAGCGGC
>JASHUE010000836.1:0-3159 GCA_030040195.1 Streptosporangiaceae bacterium
TGGTACCGCCCGACCCGAGCCGGCTGGTCCTCCCAGAGCTCCGATACTTGGACAAACGTGAGATTCAGGCTGGTAGCGCGCGCTCTTCGAGGAGCACTCGGTGCCGTTCGGAGATCGCACGTTAGTGAGCCCGGTTCTCGCGGGCCGGATCGGCCGGCCCGCCTCTCTCGCGGGACTGCCTGCAGGTTGTCGCACTCCCTGTAAGTTGTGCGGTGCATACCAGGCCAAAGCGACCGCGAAAAAGCCGAGAACCTACAGGGAGTGTGAGAACTGACAGGGAGTGGGTGGCGGACGAGATCGTGTCTCTAGACTGGCGGCGTGCTAAACCTGACCGACGAGCAGTCGGCCGCCGTCGCCGGCCGGCTGCAGAGCGAGAGCATTGCCTGGATAACCACGGTGGCCGGTGATGGCCAGCCGCAGTCATCGCCGGTGTGGTTCCTGTGGACCAACGACGTCTTCCTGATATATGCGCAACCGCACTCGTGGAAGGTGCGCAACATTCAGGCCAACCCGCCGGTGTCACTGCATCTCAACAGTGATGACGCAGGCGGCCAGATCGCCACGTTTGAGGGCACAGCTGTGGTCAGCGAGTCGAGCCGGCCGGTCAATGAGGATGAGGCCTACCTCGACAAGTACCGCGACCAGATCGCGGCCATCGGCACGACGCCAGAGCAGATGGGCGCAGAGTACTCAGCCGCCATCCTCATTACCCCAACGCGCGTTCGGGTCTACTGACGGCTGCTGCGCCCGGCACCACTTCCGGTACGCAACGCCGTGACTACCGCGGCGATGTCCTGCGGGTCGTGCTGGTACGGCGCGTACAGCGAGACCCTCGTGATCACGTCAGCGAAGCGGGCCCGCAGCGCGGCTGCGACCTCGGCCGGGCTCCCGGCGACCGCGAACGCCTCGAGCACGTCGTCGCTGATCAGCGTGCCCATCTCGGCCCAGGCCTGCCGACGGGATAGCGCGTTCAGCTCATCGGCCAAGGCGCCCCATCCGTGCAGTTCGAGGACCGGCTTGTATGCGGGCGTCGACCCGTAGAACGCAATCTGTGCGCGCACGCCGGACTCAGCCGCCGACCGTGCTTGCGAGTCCTCACCCAGCACCACGAACACCGGCAGGCTCAGCTCGAACCCGTCGAGGCTGCCGCGGGCCTCAAGCAACGCGGGCAGCGTCCGTTCCCGCAGGTAGGCCTCCGTGGTGAAGCTATGGCACAAGATGCCGTCGCCGACCCGGCCGGCCACCTTCGTCATCAGCTCGCCGACCGCGGCGAGCAGGATCGGCGGGTTCCCGTGCGGGTTCGGTCCCGGATTGAAGAAGTCAGTCATCAGCGTGTGGTGGTAGAACTGCCCGCGGAACGCCAGTCGCTCGCCGCTCGCCCATGACTGCCAGATCGCGCGGACCGCGGCAATGAACTCCTCCATCCGGGCGGCCGGATGACTCCACGGCATCGAGAACCGGCGTTCGATGTGCGGTCGCACCTGAGAGCCGAGCCCGAGCTGGAAGCGGCCGCCCGAGATCAGCTGGATATCGTTGGCCAGCACCGCGGCACTCATCGGGTTCCGGGCGAAGGCAACCGCGATGCCGGAATGCAGCGTGATCGCGGAGGTGGCGCGGGCGGCCAGCGCCAGGGACGTGAAGGCGTCGTGCTTGGTCTCAGGGACGCCGAATCCGTCGTAGCCGGCCGCCTCCGCGGCCACCGCCGCCGCCTCGATCTGGTCCGGCGTCGCGGCTGTCCCCGCGCCCGCATCTACCCGCATTGCTCCGCCCTCCGGCAACGGATCTAGCCGTGGCCCTCTTCGCCCGGGCACTAAGGCACCAAGGCACCTGGACGCCCCGCCGGCGACTATGCCATCCTCCACGGAAATGGCCGCAAATGCGCGCAGTGAGAGGCCCGCCTGATGGTCAAGATCGTAGATCACGGCACCTGGCAGCTTGGGGTCGCGGACGAGGGTCTCCACGTGCCTGGCCAGGAACAGCTGTGGAATGAGTCGTACTACTTCGACTTCGCGGCGCCCGACGGGTCGGTCGGCGGCTATGTCCGGCTCGGGCTATACCCGAACTGGGACCGCGCCTGGTACTGGGCTTGTGTCGTTCGACCGGGAGAGCCGACGGTCTTGCTGGCGGAAAACGACGCGCCGCTGCCGCCGCCCGACACGACCGACCTGGCCGCTGCCGGTTACACAGCGACTCAGTCGATCACCAGGCCGTTCGCCGAGGCCACGCTGTCGCTGGACGCGTTGGCCGCCGAACTGCCGGAGCCCGCGGCGGCGTACGGCAACCTGACGGCCGCGAGGAGGCCGGTCGAACTCGGACTCGACTTGGTGTGGAACACGCTCGGAGGCGTATACCCGTACAAGGACCTGCCCAGGTACGAGATCCCGTGCCGGGTCGAGGGCACGGTCCGGCTGGACAGGCGGGAGATCGCCATCTCCGGCTGGGGCGAACGTGACCACAGCTGGGGTGAGCGCGACTGGTGGCGGATCTCCTGGCTGTGGACCTCCGGGCGGCTCGACGACGGTACGTCCTTTCACGGCATGCAGGCCAACATCGGCTTCGCGATCCCGTGGCCGTCGTTCTCCGCCACCTCAGCCGGCCAGCTGAGCCACCTGAACGGTTTCTCCGCCCACACGGACTTCGGCAGCGATGACTTCCCGGTGCAGTCCCGCCTGCGCCTGGCGGGGGCGCCGATGACAGCGGTCCCGCTGGCATTCGCTCCCGTGGCCATGACCTCGCCCGACGGCCGGGTATCACATTTCCCGCGGGCGCTGTGCCGGTTCACCAGCGACGACGGCCGGACAGGATACGGGTGGACCGAATGGAATCAGCCGCCAGGGTGGGCCGACCATGGCTGGTCCTACCTGGCTACCCCGGGCGAGCCAGGCCAGTGAGACGCAACGCCGTGTCGGGCGAACAGGGTCTGACTCCCTGGTTCCTGACCCACGCGCTTGCCGCGCACCTCGACGGAGCGCAGGTGACGGCCCTGTGGACCACGCCCGTTGGCACCGGCCAGGTGTCCGATAGCTGCCGGCTGCGGCTGAGCTACGACCGCCCCGTGAATCTCCCCGAGACGCTCGTCGCCAAGGTCCCGGCCGCCGACCCGGCCAGCCGCAACGCGGCCAGGGTCTTCCGGACCTACGAGATCGAGGCCAGCTTCTA
>JASHUE010000837.1:0-6536 GCA_030040195.1 Streptosporangiaceae bacterium
TCATCCGGCCAGAATGTGATGATAGTACCGGTTTCGGTGGTCTTCTCACCCCTGGTCAGAGGGCCAGTCGGCTCACTGTAGGCGTAGGACTGGCGCCAGACGTAACCATCCTTCCAGATCTCCACCTCAAGCCGGGTGGACAGCGCATTCACCACGGAAACGCCGACGCCATGCAAGCCGCCGGAGACCGCGTACGACTGGCTGTCGAACTTGCCGCCCGCGTGCAGCGTGGTCAGCACCACCTCGACGGCGGGCCGGTTCTCCACCGGGTGGTTATCCACCGGAATGCCCCGGCCGTTGTCCAGGACACGGACGCCGCCATCCGGAAGCAGGGTCACCTCGATGGTGTCGGCAAAGCCCGCCAGGGCCTCGTCGACAGCGTTGTCCACAACCTCGGTGACGAGATGGTGCAGTCCGCGTTCACCGGTAGAACCGATGTACATCCCCGGCCGCTTGCGGACGGCCTCCAGGCCTTCCAAGACCGTGATCGAACGTGCGTCATACGACAAAGTAGAAGCTCCTCCTGAAACAGGATCGCGCGCAGGACTGCGAACCATCCCCCGGCCGTGCGCGTGCCCTGGTGCGCAACCACTATTTTACCTGCGCACCTGCTCAGACTCAGCCGTACGTGTCACGCGGCCCGCGACTGCCGCGGACGCGCCATTCGCCCGGTCGGCGGGTCGTGGTGACCGGGCCGCGGACCTTGACCCGCTGAACTGATCCTGGCCCCAATTCGGCGTTGAGTCGCCGCACCAACTGGGCCGCGAGCAGGCGCAACTGGGTCGCCCAGGCCGTGGAGTCCGCAGCGACGGTCAGTTCCCCGTCGCGCAGCGCCTCGGGCTGGGTGTGGTCGGCGAGCTCGGGACCGACGATCTGCGCCCACCGTCCGAAAACGGACCCAGTGGCAGCCGCCATGGTCCAGCCTTCGCTGTCGAGCAGGCCCTCGATGGCGGCCCCGAGTGGCTGGGGATCATCGCGCCTGACGCGGCGCAACGGCTCGCGTCGCCGTGTCCCGCTTCGCGGGCCATCGAGGCCATCCTGGTTGCCAAAGACGCCCCGGTCAGGCCGGTCTGCGTCCGCCGCCGATGAGTCATCCACAGGCTGCTGGCCTGTTTCCACAGGCTGGCGCGGCCTCGATCCGGCTGGCCGCAGGCCCTTGGCCTGGGCCTGGGCTCGCGCGGCGGCCAGTGCCTCCTGCGCCAAACCGAGGCGATCCCGGTCGCCGCCACTGAACCCATCCCGGTTCCGGCCGCTATGCCCATCCCGGTCGGCGGCGACTGGTTCATGGCCTCCGGCCTTGCCCCGACTGCCGTCGTGGTCAGAGCTGTGCTCGGCGTCGTGCTCAGCCACTGGCAATCACTCCTCCCGCGACCGTGTATCTGGCGCCTGCCAGGCTCGCCGGAACGTCCTCGGGCACCGCCGCGGTAACCAGAACCTGCTCGGCGTCCCCGACGAGCTGGGCCAGCCGACTCCGCCGGTCGGAGTCCAACTCGGCGAACACGTCGTCCAGCACCAGCACGGGGTCCTCGCCAGCCGCCCTGAGCAGCTGATAGGCCGCCAGGCGCAGCGCCAGCGCCAGCGACCAGGACTCGCCGTGGCTGGCGTAGCCGCGCGAGGGCAGGCCACCGATCTGGAGCTCGAGCTCGTCTCGGTGCGGCCCGACCAGGCACACGCCCCGCTCCAGCTCGGCCCGGCGGCGGGCTGCCAGCGCTTCCCGCAGCAATCCGGCCAGCTTGGCCGGCTCGGCGTCCGGCTCGTCATCGGGACCAACCAGAGTGCTCTCGGCCTGCCGGACCGCCGAAAGCCGGTACCGCATGACGGTGTCCCGCTCGGTTCCTGAGACCGCGCTGTAACACCGGCCGACCAGGGACTGTATTTCCGCGATCAAGCGCAGCCTGGCTGCGGTCAGCTCCGCGCCGGCCGCGACGAGGTGGTCATCCCACACCTCCATCGCACTTGGCGGCACTCCTCGCCCCTTGCCCGACTTCAGCAGCGCGGTCCGCTGCCGCAACACCCGCTCGTAGTCGGCCCTCACCCCGGCAAGCCGCGGCCGGCTCACCACGAGCAGGTCGTCAAGATAACGGCGCCGCTGTTCCGGGTCGCCCTTCACGATGGCCAGGTCCTCGGGGGCGAACAGGACGCAGCGCAGCACGCCAAGCGCTTCACGCGGCCGCGACACCGGCGTCCGGTTGAGGCGCACCCGGTTGGCCCGGCCCGCGTTGATCTCGATCTCCAGCAGGCTGTCTCGGCCCGACGACCTTATTCCGGCCCGCAGTATGGCCCGTTCCGCGCCCTGCCTGATCAGCGGCGCGTCGGAGGCAACCCGGTGACTGGCGAATGTCGCGGCGTAGCAAGCCGCCTCGACCAGATTCGTCTTGCCCTGGCCGTTCGCACCCGTGAACGTGGTCACGCCCGGCGCGAGCATCACGTCCGCGGCCGCGTAGCTGCGGAAGTCCGTGAGCGCAAGCCGGGTCAGGTGCACGCCGCCGACACTAGCGGCTCGCGCCGTCTCCGCGCGTCAGCCGCCGAGCCGGATCGGCATGAGCAGGTACCGGAACTCCGGCGAGCCGTCGGGACCCGGCTTGCCGGTCAGCAGTGCCGGCTTACCCGGCTCGGTGAACGAGATCCTCACGGTGTCGGAGTCGATGGCGGTCAGGCCGTCGAGCAGGTACTGCGGATTGAACGCGATTGACAGGTCGTCGCCCTCGAAGTCGGCCTCAAGCACCTCTTCGGCCTGCGCCTCATCTCCGGTGCCGGCCTCGAGGACGAGCTGGCCCGTGCTGAACCCGAGCCTGACCGCGGTGTTGCGCTCGGCCACGAGGGCAACCCGCTTCACCGACTCGGTGAGCAGGCTCGTGGACAACACCGCAGCCGCGTTCGAGGTGGTCGGCAGGAGCGCCTGGGTCCTGGGGAACTCCCCGCCCAGCAGCCGCGTGGTGGTCTGCCGACCCGCGCCCTCGAAGCCGATCATGCCGTCTCCGGTGCTGCCGTCATCGCCGGGCACCGCCAGCGCGATCGCGACCTCAGCGCCGTTGGTGAGCGTGCGGGCCGTGTCCGCCAGGGCCTTCGCCGGCACCAGCACTGCCGCGGTCAGGTCCGGGCGGGCCGGATTCCACCGCAGTTCCCGCACGGCCAGCCGGTAGCGGTCCGTGGCAACAAGCGTCAGAGTCTCGCCGTTGATCTCCATGCGGACGCCGGTCAGCGCGGGCAGCGTATCGTCGCGCCCCGCGGCAGTCACCGCCTGGCTGACCGCGGTGGCAAACGCGTCGCTGCCGATGGAGCCGACCGCGGGCGGCATCTCCGGCAGCGCCGGGTAGTCATCTTCGGGCATCGTCAGCAGCGTGAACGTAGCGCTGCCGCAGGTCAGCACGGCCCGGCCCTCATCCACGGAGATCTGGACTGGCTTGGCCGGAAGACTGCGGCTAATTTCCGCGAGGAGCCGGCCGGAAACCAGCGCGCTGCCGGGCTCCTGCGTGCTGACCGGCACTGTGGCCTGCGCGGAAACGTCGTAGTCGAAGCTCGACAGCACCAGGTCCTCGGCCGCCTGCAGCCGGATGCCAGCCAGGACGGGAACCGCAGGACGGGCGGGCAGGGCACGGGCGGTCCAGGCGACTGCGTCCGCGAGGACGTCTCGCTCAAGGACGATCTTCACCGGTCCCCTCCTGTTCTTCTTGGACTGGGCCGCCCGGGCGTCCCGGCGGCCTCTCGGTCGGGCCGCCCAGGGCATCCCGGCAGCCTTCTTGCTGTGCGTATTGCGTACTGAATAAAAGAGGTAGTCGTCATAGGGTCGGTGGATCCCGGGGATATCCGGTGTCCGCGCTGGTGAGCGCCTCCTCCGCTGTGCACAGCGGCTGTGGCCAGCCTGGGTGCAGCAGGAAGAGGGATGTGGACGACCGGCCGGTGCCTGACGGTCACCGCGACGTTACCCCCCGGTTGTCCGGAGTTTTCCCGTACCTGTCCCAAGGACGTCCACAGGCTTATCCACAGCCTGTGTGCGTGCATTGCGTATGGCGCGGCTTTTGCGTACTCGGTGCACAACAGAGGGTAACTGGGCGCGGAGCGCGCGAGAGCGGACCGGCGCCGGTCTGACCGTGCCGGGCGGGTGTGCCGGGCCGGGAGCAGTGGGCGGGTGGGCCCGGCCGGGAGTGGCGGGCGTGATGGCTGCGGCCTCGTCACAGTCCTCACCCGGACAGGGCCTGCTGCTTGATCCGGTTGGTCAGCTCGGTGACCTGGTTGTAGATGGCGCGTCGCTCGGCCATCAGCGACCGGATTTTGCGTTCCGCGTGCATGACGGTCGTATGGTCGCGGCCGCCGAACTGCTGCCCGATCTTGGGCAGCGACATCTCGGTCAGCTCGCGGCACAGGTACATGCCGATCTGCCGCGCGGTCACCAGCACCCTGGACCTGGACGTCCCGCACAGGTCGTCGATAGACAGGCCGAAGTAGGCCGCGGTCTGGCCCATGATCGTCGCGGCCGTGATCTCGGGTCCCTGGGCTTCGGGAATAAGGTCCTTCAGCACGAACTCGGCCAGCTGCAGGTCCACGGACTGGCGGTTCAGGCTGGCGAACGCGGTCACGCGGATCAGCGCGCCTTCGAGCTCGCGAATGTTCGTGGAGATCCGGCTGGCGATGTACTCCAGCGCCTCGGGCGGCGCGTTGAGCCGATCCTGGACGGCCTTCTTGCGCAGGATCGCGATCCGGGTCTCCAGCTCGGGCGGCTGCACGTCGGTCTGCAGGCCCCACTCGAACCGGCTGCGCAGCCGGTCCTCGAGCGTGACCAGCCGTTTGGGAGCGCGGTCGCTGGAGATCACGATCTGCTTCTCCGCGTTGTGCAGCGTGTTGAAGGTGTGGAAGAACTCCTCCTGAGTGCCTTCCTTGTTCTCCAGGAACTGGATGTCGTCCACCAGCAGCACGTCGACGTCGCGGTAGCGCCGGCGGAAACCGTCCTGCTTGCCGTCGCGGATCATGTTGATGAAGTCGTTGGTGAACTCTTCCGAGCTGACGTACCTGACCTTGAGAGCCGGATCGAGTACCTGCGCGTAGTGGCCAATCGCGTGCAGCAGGTGCGTCTTGCCCAGGCCGGAGTCGCCGTAGACGAACAGCGGGTTATAGGCCTTGGCCGGCGCCTCGGCGACGGCGACCGCGGCAGCGTGAGCGAACCGGTTGCTCGAGCCGATGACGAAGGTCTCGAAGGTGTACTTCGGGTTCAGCCTGGCCTGGCCCGGTCTCGGGACCTGAGGACCCACGATGTGGGTGGCCGCCGGCTCACGCGCCGGAGGCAGGCTGGCGGGACCGGCGCCCGCGGAACGGCTGGTTCCGTTCACCAGGGCGGCCCGCTGGCCGATGAGATCCGGACCGTCATTGTCCATGCCAGGGAACGAGGTGTGGCCGGTGAGCGCGTCGTCGACCGACCGACCCGGTCCTGGCTGCACCGGGATGGCGTAGCCGTTGGCAGCCGGACCGAGAGCCTGGCGCAGCCCGGCCGGGCCGCCAGGATCGGGCGGGATCGGGCTGGTGACGGCGTCGTCGGCGGTGTCTGGCTGGCTGGCCGGATGACCGATGTCGGCGGTCGCGGCCGGATCGACCGTGACCGCGAGCTGGATGTTGCGGGCCAGTTCCCTCGACAGCGCATTGGTGATCAGGGCCCGCAGCCTGGTTTCAAGCTGCTCCTTGACGAAGTCGTTCGGCGCGGCGATCAGTGCCGTGTTCTCGACTAGGCCAAGCGGCCGGGTGAGCTGCAGCCAGGCGCGCTGATGCGGCTCAATCTGCATGCCGGCTAGGTCTGCAAGTGAGCGGGCCCATACGTCCGCGAGGTCGTCTTCGCTCATTGGCCGGTCACCCGGGCCCCCCACATGTGATCAACAGGTTTTTCCACAGCATGTGCACGTTGCAAGTCAGGGCTGCGAGAGCCCACCCATCCGCTCAACCGGAAGGGAAGCGCGCCGGCAGGGTGGCTGACCCGGCAGGCCCCGTGCGCGCCGCTTGTCCACAGCCTAGGGCTGGACTCCGCGGTGCGTTCGGGAAACCGGGCAGTCCTATCGGCAGCGGGCTCCTAACTTGACGGTGGCGGAGCATGCTACCCGGATTGGACCCGGTCACGCGAACCCCGGCCGAAGCTGGCCTCGGCTTGGAGTTTGACCGCCTGCTGTGGCTGCGCGTACCGTGGGTTGGTCCGGTTACCCCGGTGCAACTGAAGCACGGCCTGATACGGATCAGGACCGACTGCTGAGTCCGCTGTGAAGAATTCACAGACCTGCCGCTATCTGGAGTCCCAGTGAGCAAGCGTACGTTCCAGCCGAATAACCGCCGTCGGGCGAAGACGCATGGCTTCCGGCTGCGCATGCGCACGCGCGCAGGCCGGGCGATCCTGTCGGCCAGGCGTCGGAAGGGCCGCGCGCGCGTCAGCGTGTGACGGTGCGCGTCAGCGGTCGCCCCGATGCTTCCCGCGGCTGCGCGAATGCGGCGGCGGGCCGATTTCGCCTCGGCGACGGCGCGGGGGAGCCGGGCGGGCCGGTCACTGGTGTCGGGCCATCTTC